>JABIGP010000141.1 GCA_018650105.1 Methanobacteriota archaeon | reverse complement strand
ACCGTTAGTTGGGTTTAGACCGTTAGCAACTTCCCAACCATCTGGTAGTCCGTCGCCATCGCTATCTGCATTGTTCATATTTGTGCCCTCGGCTTGTTCCTCAGCATTGGTTAAACCATCGCCATCCCAATCAGCCCCACCATCGGTCGGGTCGTTCGGGTCAGATCCGTCACCACTAACTGCAGATAATGCAGATAGAGCGAGGAATAATGCTACGAGTACACTCAAAATTTTCTTGTTCATGTTTTTTCACTTCCTATATTTTTTTTAGTTTGTTTTTACACAGAGAACCCGCTGTTCTCTCTTTCCAATTGAGCTGCCCACATGATGGGATTCACAATTTGGGATGAAATCGATGCTACGCACTGGTTTTGGGTTGTTTTCAAGGTTTGATTAAAGCGATTATTACGGCCTTCAGACATTGCTGTAGGGGCGTCACACTGGCTTGCAGTGTCTTGATTTTTCGCTTTACTAATTACCTTGATATTGTTCTCCAATTGCATCGTTTTTCACGGGTCGATCATAGGGAACCCTTCGTTCCCTCTAACAAATGGAATAGCACGACCCTATATGAAGAGCGCGATGGATTGCCTCAATTGTAATTATTTCGCAAAGTTGTTGGCAATAATGCTGAAGCTTCTAGACTTAGAACAAACCTTGCAACCAAATCTGCTGTGTTTGAGTCGCTAAAGCTGTGCACCCGTTCATACCCATTACCTTTTGCTGGGTTGAAGATTTTCATTGGTTTGGCCATTCGAGAGATTGCAATTTTTGCAGCCCTTATTGCATTCGAGCCTTGAGTTATTCCACTATCTCCTTCACCGATACCAAGATTGTGAATCATCCGACCCTGTTTTTCGCCTTCCTTTCCTGCGATTGCCAACATGCCTAGTACGATGAATTGATCTCTAATTGCCGCATCCCATCTATTGTAATCTCCAGAGAATTTTTCCTTTAGTCGTGAAAATAACTCTTTTTGTGCAGGTCCAAGGATATCTTGAGATGGAGCCGCCACTTCATAGGAGTGAATGGCCATGTCTCTTGTTTTTGGTATGATCTCATTGAATGGTGTCCACAGACACTCTTTGTCTAACCATAAAGAAAGTCTTTCTGAAAAATAAGGATCTGCCCCCCGCCAATTCCAAACACTGCGGCGCAATAATTCAGGAGCAATCTTTTCAAAACCCTCTGGATCTTTTTCAGAAAGTGATTTGAAAGCATCAATATAGCGTTCTATGCGCTTCTTTTGCTCGGCTTCTAGACTTGCCATACCTTCTAGGCTAGTTGATTTAGTATAACAAGATTTATTCTTGTTGTTGTTGCGTTGTATCATATTAATGTCCCCATTTGTAGTTGACATAAGTCAAAATGGTGCGCGGTTTGTCTTATGTGCTGTAAGTGAGTAATAATCAACCATTTATCAAGGATTGATGTTAAAAGTGCTTCATCATCGAGTGATGGGGGCCTATTTTTTCGATGATATAGGGTGTATCAATCATCTGCCATTGTTGTGAGCGATAAAAGTCAAATGCTGCCTCTCTGGCTTGCAGGAAGCCTGTTTTCGCTGAGAAATGGGTTATTGAGTTGGTTTCTAATGCAGCGAGAACTAACGACCCGAGCCCTTGCCTTCGACCAATAGGCATAGTTCCCATTTGTCTAATTTGAATAGAAGGGCGATTTTGTGAAGTTTTTTCTTGAAGTGGACCGAATGCTGGGCAGGTACTTGCATCAGGGCCAGCATGGTCAGCAGCACTGCCATCACTACCTTCGCTGATTAAGTGGGCTCTTCCAACACATAATACAACACCATCTTTTTCCACCCACGCATGAATTGCTTCAGCATCATCAACCAAACGTTCACTGCCAAGGGGGAATCCGAGAGGGCGGCGCAATACATCATACCTGCATTGAAAATATGATTCTGGAATTTCTTCTCCTGGAAGACATACCTTGACTTTGTAATTAGTTGGAGTGGATGTTTTTGCAGCGTTTTGCTGTCGCATCTGGTCGTCAACCATCATCTTCACCCACCGATGTTAAGGACTACAGACATAAAATAATGACCATGGCACTCCTTGTCAATAAAATATTCGCGATCAATAGCAACCCATTGTAAAGGCGCGTTGAAATAGGGCAGGCCAATCCGATTAGTTATTGCACGGATGTCAGAGCGGCTATGAGCGGGATTGCAGATCCTGAGACCTGAGTTCAAATCTCAGTCCGTGCTCCTAAACATTACTATTGACGTTATGTTTTACAGTATATGTTTTCGGACATCCTTTGGTTTGAATAATAGTAAGTTGTTAAATGTTCAACAATCACTAATAGACTTAAAATGAGGTGGATTTTATTCTATTACCATGGCCTCAAAACCAAAAATAAAAACTGAACCTGCTACTGAAGAGACCCTAATAGTCGTAAATGATCGTCATGGATTTGACCAAAATCCAGATACTAGTGACCCAATAATGCACGATGTATTAGTCGATGGGACTCCAGCAAGAGCTGGTGTGGGGAGTTTTGGAGCATATAGTACACGTATTGTATTGTTATTCAAACCCCCTCACCCTGAATGGGGTGAAGAATTCGCTACCAAATATTT
>JABIGP010000004.1 GCA_018650105.1 Methanobacteriota archaeon | reverse complement strand
CCATCTTCGCGAACACGCTCGATAAATCGCATCATGTCTGCACTTTTTTGTTGAGTACCGATATTGACGGCATTCTCCTCATAGGTTTCAAACGGGAGTAGTAATGTTGCTTCTTCATCGGACATAGATAAACCTCAGCAAGCCGGCGACATAACCCCCATATTAAACCGCTTCGCACTGAGTAAGGCAAATAAAATTGCTCTATTCTCCATTATTTTCTAAAACACGCCGGCGGAGAATAAAAGAAAGAGCCCCTTCACACGAGTTACGCGGGAGGGATATCATTGACACAATCCACCCTACAATCAGAGCAAATAAAGGGCGCTGAACTCCATGAGGACGGTGTTTGGAGAAATGAACAAGGTAATGCGTTGAGAGTTAGCGCTAGTGATTTGGAGCGGCATGAATATTGTCCACTCTCATGGTCACTTGCTCGTGAAGGGAAAAGTGGCCAAGGTGAAGCGATTGAAGCCGGAATGGAAAAACACGCTGAAATTCATGGCCAAGTGAAAGAATATCAGGAGATTCTTTCTACTTTGCGCAAAACGATGATGATTTGGTCATGGTGGTTTGCTGTTGTGATTGTTTTTGTCATTGATGCTGTTATTTTTGTAACGCTTGATAATGTAACTAACACGCCCATCAATATCGCCAGATATCTCGCTCTTTGGGCATTATCTCTCCTTGCCACAAGTATTGTCGCTGTATATCTGCCGTGGAGAGAATGGATCGGATGGACAAATACTATTGCGAAATCAAAGATTAGTTTTGAAACTGAGAATCAAATAGTTCTCGAAGATACTTTTGAGCCTCAAGGTTTTATCGGAGGTTGGTTTGAAGCGGGACGGATTGAAGCTGGACTATTGTTTGCAGCCATCGCATTAGCACTCCATTCAATAGCACTTGTAGGAGCAGAGAATAGAAATCAAGCCGGATTCTTATTAGCGGTTGTTGCAATGGCTTGGACATTGTTGGCATCTTGGCAATTACAAAAAGCACTACTTGCTGATAATGCATTACAAATCGCAAGAGAAATCGCCGGATTAAAACAAGATACAGAAATTGCATATTCTGATGATGAAGAAACTACCAGTAAATTGACCGACCCTATTACTGGCCTGCGGGGCCGTCCAGACCAAATTGTGATAGTCGATGGAGAATTCATTCCTGTTGAACAAAAAACAGGAAGAATACCAAAATCACCACATCGGTCCCACAAAATGCAAGTATTAGCGTATCTGCATTTAGTTGAGGTTAATACTAACCGACAAACTCCCTATGGAGTTTTAAAATATGGAAATGAAAATATTCACCAAATTCTTTGGGACCAAGAAAATAAGGATTCATTGTTTAATGCAATTGCTGAGGTGCAGAGATTGATGGTTCAAGGCGATGCAAAAAGAAATCACAACAGGCCGGGTAAATGTAAAAATTGTTCGCGCAATTATGCATGCCCTGATGTATTGACAGAATGAGTTATTCAGTCATGCATTCAACTTCCAATGGATAGAGGATACATTCTTTTGTTACTGTCAATTGGATATTGAATTTGTCATGAATAATACCTAATGTTTCTTCACCGATACCTCTCGCTTCAACATCTAATACCCACTCTCCCTTAGTAAATTCAGGATTTGGTTTGATTTTTTCTTCTGCGGGTGAAGAAGTGGAACTCACATCTACGTGCCATTGGACGTCTCCATTTGAATCGGTTATTGTCGCCCTAACATATCTTGTGTTATTTTCAAATGTTGGAAATGTATCTGAAAATGTGAATGTGGCCTTAAAATAAATCGAAATATCAGTCACTGAATCATCAACCACAAATGTTGATCTATTTGTATAGGGCTGTATTTCTAATGTAGTATAAGTGTGAGCAACATCTATTTTTTTATAAGTTAATGACAACTCTGCAGGTCCTCTAAATCCTTCAGTTGCTTCTCGCGCTGGAATCAATCCCAAACAACCCGCAGACGATGTCAGAAACATAACCAAAACAACAAGCATTGGTAATACTCTTTGCTGCATCAAATATAGCCAATCTCTCTTTTGCTTTCAATACCTCCCTCACTTGAGGCATATTGAAGCCAAGTTGTGTTGTGAGCCTAATCGCCTGGATGACGCACATGGTGGCCGAGCGAAAGCGATGACGAACCCTATGAAAGCCGACAGGCACAAATAATCTCCAAATAATTTAGCAAAGTCACTCAAACTTAGCGCCACAAGTGCCGCATTCATTAGCTTCTACAGGAATATCAGCGCCACATGCTCCACATTCAGCAACTTGGGCAACCTCTTCCTTTCTCTTAGGGGCACGACGTTTTGGTTTACTTGCATCTCTTGATGCTGCGACTTCTGCATCAGATTTTGTTGATGCGGAAAGTGGTGTATCATCATCTTCAAAATTGAAATCTGCTGTTGATTCATTAACCTCATTACCTGCTAATGAATTATCGGTTACACTCATACCAACATCTACCTTTTCACCTGGCAATACTCCTTCTTCACCAGTGACTTGGAATATCTGTTCTCTAATACCTGCATCACTTGCTGATAATTCCTTGCCATCATCCAAATGAGCCTGTAATTCGCGGCCTTCTAACAATTCGTTAATTCCACCGCTCTTCGCAGCATCTTTTGCACTCTTTAGAGTCGTAGTAACTTGGTTCTTATATTCCTCAATCTCCTCATCGGTGAGTCCTTCAAGGGCTAATTCTTCCGCGTGTCGTCTATCATATGCGGCTTCAACTTCTTCTTCTGCAATCTTCAAGTTTTCATCCCAATCTTGCTCGAGTTGATCTTCATCGTAACCAAATTCTTGAACAGTTGAAGCGAAATCTTCAGTTCCTGTGACGATTTCATTTTCATCTTCTTCTTCAAGTTCAATAGGTATGTACTCTTTCTTTTCAACAACTCTTCTTTGGCGTTGTTCAAAGAATGAAGATACATCCTGCTTTGCACCACAATATGGACAATCCTCCATCAAATCTGGGATTGATTCAGAACATTCATGGCATTCGTGGAATTGCTTTCTAGCCTTCTTCAAATTAAAGGAACAATGTGGACAACGGTCTTCGTCGCCTTCTAGTTCTCCATCACAGGCTGGGCAATAATCGAAAATATCTCTTTCCACTTCCTCTTCTCTTTCTCTTGTGAGAATAAATGCAACCACTAGTAATGCAACTAACGAGAGGGCCCCAATACCGAGTAGAGTGACTGTCCCTTGTGCAGAACCGCTGTTATCATTGACTCCATCGTCAGCATTTGTTGTAGGGAATGCGCGCGTGAACACGCTGGTAACTGACATGTCTGATGGTGTGATTTTGATGGTGGTCATCGGAGAGGAGGCAACGAAATCACAACTTATTGATGCTCTATCGCCTCTTTCCTCTATTGTCACAAGTAATGTACCTAATGATTCACCGCCTCCATTAGCACAGTTGAATGTTACATTACCTGTTTCAGTACTTGTCATATTTATTGATAATGAATATGCTTCACCACTTTGTAATGGGGTTGCTACTGCATTACCTGAAATATCAGTTAATGACATAGAAGTATATGTCCATTGTAATCTTAATGGCGCCTCAACCAAAATACTTCCAGTTGCCAAACTGTTCAACGGATTGCTATCCCAACTTGTTGAATGCGGGACCCATTGTGCTTCAAATTCTGCTGTATGGGAGCCGATTAAGGTGGTTAGGGTAATATTCCATGGTTGTGTTGCTCCCGCATTGATATATATCCAATCAGATTCTACTTGAACTCCTTCCCAAACATACACTATTCTTCCCCGTACCTGAATATCTCCAATATTAGAAATACTAACTCTCCAGGTTACATCTTCGCCAGAAGAAATCGATGCGGAGGAAGGTATTGCATCACCATCAACAAAAACATCTGGAGTGGGTAGGATGGAAAACTGACCAGATAATCTATCATTATCTGTTGATTCTTGAATGAAATTACCTGAATTGAAAGGATCTATTTGTGCAGAAATAATATGCGGCCCTTCACTCAATGAAGAAAGGTCGTTGATTGTTAACACTTGACTCCAAGTAGCTTCTGCATAACCTGCACCAGCAAGAGTAACGGTGAATGGAGCCATGGTTAGCAAACCTCCGTTATCAGTTGGAATTTCAAGGCGTATTGGTACCTCAGTAGTACCCGTTCCATTGGTTCTTCCAAGTTTACCTTCAACGGTCCATGGACCTTCTAATGCACCTTCGTCAACACTTATTGTCAAGTTTCCAATATGATGGACATCCATTCTTGTCTCAACTAACAAAGATTGCTCTACAATCTTATTTATCTCAGAGGCTTCATGGACTTCTCCGTAATAATCCGGATTAAGATAGATTGTATGAGTTCCACTTTCAGGCGCGATAAATGTGGTGTTAACCCATTGAGATTGGCCTGCAAGTATTGCTGGGGTTTGCAAAAACTGTTCTTCACCACTAGAAGTTGAAAAATGCAGAGTGCTTGCTGTTGCATCAACACTGCCTGTATTGGTAATACGGTTTGAGGAGGTGACAGTGTCACCAGAGTTTATTCCACTTTCTGGCGATAATGTGGCCTCAACAACTCGTAAATTCGGTAATCCTGTTACTACAAAATCCAAGAAGAAAGATGCCTCAGTATCGCCATTATGAGAAAATGTTACCCAAACTTTGTGATTTCCTTCTGTAAGTGAATTCCATGTTGTACTAACATCTTCTGTTGATTCACCAAGAATATTGATGGTATTCATTTCAATTCTCTTTTCCGGACTAATACCATCTTTGTAAAAGGCATATTCAACATCAAATGCATCGGTTTGTTGTGAATTATAAAGAGTTAGAAAAATGGTGATTGAATCACCTGCTTCAGGAGATGCTGGCAAGATGCTCAAAGTAGACGCTGAGGCTTGGATTCCACCACTAGTTTCTGCTGAAACTGATAATGGAATCATGGTCAATGCCATCAATACTACGACCAGCGTGGACTTCAACTTGTTCGCCATATAACTAAGCGTGGGATTGCGTAGCACTTGAACCCATCTCAAAGCAAGTGCATTTGTTGACTAGACTTGAAGAT
>JABIGP010000149.1 GCA_018650105.1 Methanobacteriota archaeon | reverse complement strand
GGCACAAGCTGTTACAGAATTATATCCAGGCGCATTGCCTACAATCGGGCCTGCTATTGAAAGAGGATTTTACTATGATTTCAAAATGGACCCAATTACTGAGGCGGACCTCAAGGCAATCCAAAAGAAAATGCAATTCTTGGCTAAGCAGAATGCTGTCGTTGAAAGAATTGAATTGGATGAAGATGATTTGAAATCTCATTTTGAACACAATCCATACAAAATGGAAATTATCAATGATAAATTAGAAGATGGCGCTGGTTCAACGATTTACAAGCAGGGAGAATGGTATGACCTCTGTTTGGGACCACACGTTCCAAATCTTTCTCGACTGATGTTCGTTAAACTAACATCTGTCTCTTCTGCATACTGGCGTGGAGATCAAGATAGAGAACAATTAGTGCGAATTTATGGTTTGGTTGAACCTACAAAGGGTGCCTTACAAGCCACTCTGAAGAATATGGAAGAGGCTAAGAAAAGAGACCACCGCAAACTTGGAAAGGATTTGCAATTATTCCATATCGATGAAGAAGTCGGTCAAGGACTGATTTTGTGGACTCCTCGCGGTTCAATTATTCGTCAGCAATTACAGGATTTCATTTCCTTCCATTTACGCCGTCAAGGATATTCACAAGTATTCACTCCACATGTTGGAAAATTGGATTTGTATCGAACCTCTGGTCACTTTCCTTACTATCAAGAATCGCAATATCCTCCACTGGTTGAAAGAGACTTGATGAAGAAGTTGGCTGATGAAGGATGCTCATGTTCTGAACTTTCAAATCTAATGAAATCAGGTGATATCGATGGCTATATGCTAAAGCCAATGAACTGTCCTCACCATGTCAAAATATATGCTTCACAAGCCCGCAGTTACCGAGATTTGCCATTACGATTAGCCGAATTTGGCACAGTATATCGCTGGGAACAATCTGGTGAAATATCAGGGATGACAAGAGTTCGCGGATTTACTCAAGATGATGCCCACTTATTCGTTACAGAGGAACAAATCGCTGAAGAAGTGCTGGGCTGTATTGAATTGGTTCAGATTATCTTTGACAAATTAGGTATGACTGATTATCGTGTGAGAGTGGGACTACGCGACCCTGATTCCGACAAGTATGTGGGCCAATCAGAACGATGGGACAAAGCGGAAGATGCTTGCCGTTCTGCTGCTCAATCACTTGGTGTTGAATGGACTGAAGAAGAAGGCGAGGCTGCATTTTATGGGCCAAAGATAGACTTCGTCGTTAGAGATGTTATTGGAAGAGAATGGCAACTTGGAACTGTGCAAGTCGATTATAATCTCCCTGAACGATTTGACTTATGGTACAAAGGAAACGATGGAGAAATGCATCGCCCTGTAATGATTCACAGAGCTCCATTCGGTAGTATGGAAAGATTCGTCGGAGTTCTAATAGAACACTTTGCTGGTAAATTCCCTACATGGCTAACACCAACTCAATGCCATATTATCACCATCTCAGAAAAGCATAAGCAATATGCACAAGAAGTGGCCGAATTATTGAAACAGAACGAAATACGAGTGTTAGTTGATGATGGAGATGACACAATTGGAAAGAAGATTCGCACCCACAGGAAAATGCAACCTGCATATATGGTAATCCTTGGCGAAGGAGAAGCGGAAAACAGAACTGTAAGCCTACGTGCAAGAAATGGAGACCAGATTTCAGATATACCTCTAGACCAATTCATTGCTGACATGATTAAAGAAATTTCAGACAAAGATTCACAACCAGGATTAGTCCCTATTCAACAACAATCTGAAGATTAGTGGAAAAATGACAATGGTTTTGAAAATATCCCATTTCTTGGTTTATTCACCATAAAGTGAAATGCGACAAGAGTGGGCAGAGAGTATGAGCGCACCACCTATCATCACTGAATTTTCAGTGGGGGCTTTGGTGCCATTGTTTTTTGCAATGTCTACGGCTCTATTATTTTGGAATCTAATCGTTCCAAAACAACTACGTGGATTACAAGTCGCTTTTGAAACTGGAGAGAAACGGTATGAAGTTCACAAAGTTACAAAATCATTTCAAGATGCCAAGGATTTGCTGGCTAGCAAATATATGAGATTCGGTGTTTCTTCATATTTATTTGCACTTACAGGAACCCTACTTCTGTTCTTTGAACATTTGATGATTCGCTTTGACATCTATTCGGGATACCATGCACAAACCTTGGCACTAGCATTGTTGATGATCACCTGGCCTGCTGTTGTATCAAGTGGAGCATCACTCGGGGCTCAAGTCATAAAACCGATGGGAAATTCAAAAGCAACATTACAAGATTCTTCTATTTGGAGAACTTATTCCTATTTGCTGTTGACGATTCTATGGTTCGCCATAGTCGCTGCAATTGTGATAGTATTGGATATCAAGAATGTTTCAACAAGTCGCATATTCTCAATTGCTGCATTTACTGCTTTCGCACCAGCGGCATTAGCCTACGGAAGAATTCTTGGTTCATCTTGGCAAGCACTACATCAATCTAGCAAAAAAATCGCCGCTGGTGAATCATCACCATTTCACAACCACATACCTTCAACACGACAAATGGCCATCGCTTCAATAGTCAAATGGAACTTGATTGCTATGCCATTTGTTGCATTTAACACAGTTGTTTCACTTCTCGTTTTGGCTTATGATCCGAATTTGCTTGTTCATTCTGACAAGGTATTGGGACTTCCAGAATATAGTATTCAATCGACGATAATGGAAGAAGGTGGACTGCTTGGATTTGGATTAATTGAATTATTTTCAAATATTCCACAAGCTGGAATTAGAGTTCCAATGGTCACCAGTATCCTTCTTTTCCTTCTTCTCAACGTAGCGCTAATTGGTTTCCTATTCGTTTATGAAGTTGCAAGAATTCTTTTCCTTGATATCCAGGATGTTTCCGGAAGAGGGGGCATAAAATTAGCTGATTCAAGATTGTTAAGAGCAGAAATTTCAGTTCAAGCAAAGGTTCTCAATTTCTGTTTTACTGGATTCGCAGGACAAAGCATGCTATTACTTTCACTGGCTATGATTACATTCTGGGACTCTAGTTTTCTTCCTCAAGGTGAAGCATGTGGAACTTGGCAAAATAGCGTTTGTGGCGTTCTAACAAAAGATGGTTTGGAGGAATTGACATGGATGTTAGCCGCTGGTGGACAGGTTTCTTTCCTCTTTGTGTGGTTCGGCTCTCTCAATAAAGGAAGCAAGTTAGAGGATATCCATTTCGACGCCTCCATGGGTGAAAACAGAGAGATGTTAACTCAATTAGAAGATAATATTTATCTCAAACAAAAACCAATCTCGCAACTAATAGCGGATGACCAATGGGGTAAATTATTCAAACAACTCGATACGATATTAGAGGGGCATGGAGAAGAACTTGAAGGTCTTGACTTAGTTAGACGAATCAGTGCAAAAATGACGGTCTATAGTAGCCTGGGTAGATGGGATAAGGCTGAAGATGAAGCGATATCATTACTTGCATTGAGAGGGGGAATGGAAGCGCAAATGGCGAAAAAAATGTTGACTGCTGCTAGTCTTGCTCAAAGGGACTTGGCTGAAGCAAAACCTCGATTAGCATTCTTGCCCGATGATGATATTGAAAGTGCTAGATTACAATGGTGTGCAAGTATTCTCAGCCCTAAATCAAGAAAATTGGCACCGGAATTACATTCAATACTTGCCGTTGATCCATTAACGAAAAGAAATATGGATCTAATCAAAAGAATGAGTACTGGAACTTCAGTAAGCAATCTCAAGCCACGTAACAATCCAGCAGGAAGGATGCAATTTTTGGGTGATATTGCCAGATTGAGATTAGAAGGGCAATATGAGAGAGCAATCAATTTGCTTGAACAATTCATCGCAGAAAATAATATTGTTCATTGGCCACATGGTAACTTAGTTCGTGCATTAATTAGTCATGATGAGGGTCGAATTCATACAGCAGCAGACCAAACCGAGAAATTATTTGATTCAAATTCACGACATCCGCATATTCGTTCATTCATTCGTCATTTGGCATCAATAAATAACACAAAATATTCTTTGCCAGAAGAAAATGGAATGGAATGGTGCATTGATTCTAATCTAGATTGGGTTAATGCTTGGGCAAAGATGCATAACGTAGCACCTGCTCCTGAACTCATAAACAATAAGTTGAAGAAACACGCTTGGCAAGCAAACGCTTGGATTGCACATGATGTTGGTAATGGTTTGCAAGTCGCAATCAACAAGAAATCAAATGGATGGAAGACATTGAAAGGTGAAGAAACAAAACTTCCAGTTTGTCTTTACACTCATCTTTCTGGAATCGTTGTTACATTGGGTGGATTACCTGTAGACTTGGGATTACCAGGAGATATTAATTTGAATGCGATTAAGGCAAATGGCCTAATTGATTTGTGAAATCACAATACATTCTTGATTAGTTCATCCAAATCTTGTGGACGTCCACAATAATGACAACGGATGTGAAGAGGGTCTCTACTGATTACCTTAAGGCGATGAGGTAGCGGTTCTCTATGATTTGTAGTAATACAATTAGAGAAGGTACAACGAACAACATTTGACACTTCGCTTCCTAAGTTAATTGTTAATTTTTCTGCCACAGAGTATGCTCTAATGATAGCGACATGGGCGTCTGGTGCAACCAAAGCAAGTCGGTCTAACTCTGTTTGAGTTAATTCACGGTCTTCGACCTTGATGATGTCCTTAGCACCCATTTTCTTAGATGGAACATTCATTACAAGTGAAACCGGTACTGAAGATTTACCGCCAATTCCAAGCATCTCAAGGACTCTTAGCGCTTGTCCTGATGGGATGTGGTCAATTACTGTCCCATTACGAATCGCAGTTACGCGGCGCATACTATGCTCATTTGACATTAGATTACACCCCCTTCGGATTCAACATCCATGGGAACTGGTACCTTGAGAAGATAACAAATCAACGCCATTCTCGCAACAACACCATTGAATGCTTGATTGAAGTAACAAGCATGGCGTGTTGAATCAACACTTGCATGTATTTCATCAACCCTTGGTAACGGATGCATAATTATCATCTCTGATTTTACTTCTGATAGATGGTCTGCATGCAATTTGTATGCCCCTGCACAGCGCGCATACTCATCTTCATCTGCGAATCTTTCCTTCTGAATACGTGTCATATAGACGACATCTGCATCGTTAATAGAACCGAGGAGGTCTTCGGTTTCAACTACATTTGCACCATGTTCTCTAAGATCGGAAACAATTTCTTCTGGCATCTTCAACAATTTCGGACTTGCAAAAACTAATTCACTTCCAAATCTAGTTAATGCGTGAGAAAGAGAATGTACTGTTCTTCCATATCTCAAATCGCCAGCTAATACTACCTTCAAGCCTTCAAGAGTTCCATGTGCCTGTCGAATCGTGAACAAATCTAGCATTGTTTGGGTTGGATGATGCCCAGCGCCATCTCCACCATTCATTATTGGCACTCTTGCTGAATCTTGTGCGTATTGTGCGGCACCCTGTCTTGGATGGCGCATTGCAATAATATCGGTATATCCATCGACCATTTGAATGGTATCAAAGAGAGTCTCTCCTTTGACAACCGAGGAATTTTTTACATCTCCCAAGTTCACAACATCTCCGCCTAAACGCTTCATTGCGGTCTCAAATGACATCCGAGTTCTCGTACTTGGTTCGAAGAAAAGATTACCTAAAATCCGTCCTTGTAATAATGGCAAATACAATTCTCCCTTGGCCACTGGCAATAGTCTTGTAGCATCATCTAAAATATTGATGATTTGCTCATTTGTTAGGTCGTCCATCGTGATGAGTCCCGCCATATTATTCCCTCTTCTCAACAAGCCGGCGCGAGTCGGTATTGAACATTGCCACTAAGCAATGTTGAGTGATTGTTATGGCTGATTGCTTACGAGGGCTAATTATGGAAGCATGGGCTGATGTCGAAAAAGCGATTCAGGCCGAGAAATTAATGCGTAATCAAAAGATGAATAATCTTGTTAATTTCAGCGCATTTTCGTTGCTGGGTGCTGCGATATGGTTGGCTTGGCCAGCACTCAATTCTGCAATAGAAGGGAAGAGTGGAATTATTTCTGGATTGGGCTTACCTATCATTATCCTCATTTGGGGAGTGGTCGTTCAAGACATTGTTGTCGATGATGCGAAGGCCCGTTCAAGAGTTGGCGGCGGAGCAAGTATTGTTTGGCCAATCTTGTTGATGATTGGAGCATTAAATTTTGATTTCACACTTTCACCAGAAACATTGGGCAGCATATTAGTGGTAATCGTTGCAATCATTTGTTATAATTCAGCTGCAAAAACTCTGCAGGGCAATCTCGGAGTACTTCGCTTTCGCTCTTTGATGTCGGGTGTTGGATGTCTTACTTCATTTTCATTATTTATTGGCAAGATGCCTGAAAAAATGACACTGCATTGGATTGTTACAGTTTCAATTCTCGCGTTATGCTTCGCAGAAGTTTCCTATACCTGGGTAAAAGGTGACGACAAAAAAGAGATTCGAAAGAAATTTAGAAAAAGATTGGATCGAATTGAAAACCAATTATTGGAATTGAAGGCACAGGGTGCTGCTGTTGATCAAGCCAGTAGTT
>JABIGP010000005.1 GCA_018650105.1 Methanobacteriota archaeon | reverse complement strand
GAATCGGTGAGAAAAGATGTTTCACCCAAAAAGGGACTTCCTGAGAATTGGCTAAAAGTAATGCAAGAAGCACAATCACTCGGACTTACAACTAGCGCTACAAATGTATTCGGTTTTGGTGAAGGAGCGGCTGAAAGAGTAGAGCATATGAGGAAATTACGCCAACTCCAAGACCATTCATTGGAAAAATATAGCATTGGGTTTACATCCTTCATTGCATGGCCGGTTCAATTAGAAGTCAACAGTTTTGGTCGAAGAAATAGAGGTCAAAATAAATTTGAATTGGGTGCTGGTTCAAGTGAATATCTTCGCCATGTTGCAGTTTCAAGGTTATTTTTTGACAATATTGAAAATATTCAATCATCTTGGCCAACGATGGGTATTTCAGTTGCTCAAATGGCACTGCTAGGTGGTGCAAATGACATCGGTTCTACAATGATGGAAGAGAATGTTGTCTCTGCATCCGGTACGACAAAACTGAGCGCGAGTGAAGAAGAATTACAAGATGTAATATTAAGGGCTGGATTTAGACCCAAAAGAAGAGATTCAGACTACAATATTCTTCCAACTGAGATAGTTGCAGCAGAGGTTTCCTCGATGAAGGCCCCAACGCCTATTCAGTGATCAAACACTAGTTGGTCCAGTATACACTACATAGACAACGGCCCTTATTTGCCGCTGTCCATTTCCAATATTCTCACTTGGAGTATATTCTTGCCCGTTATACAATCCCTTGTAAGTTAAGTGATTATTCCCACCATCCATATCGCTCCATGATGTAATATCGTATGTCCATTGTTTTACATCCTGTCCTGCACACCATCCTGCTCTACCATATGGCCAAGAACCATATTGATTTGCCACAACACCATTTGCAATCTCAACCTTACACCCATTGGCCTGATTATGAACAACTGGATGCCATTCATAGGTATGACTTCCATTCATGTAATAGTGATGTTCATGATCGCAAAATTCAGCACAATTAGCAGCATCCTTGTTGAAACCATGTCCTGTAATTGTAGCGACCAAAGATACCTTTGTGGCCCATGACGGGACAGTGAAATTCATTTGTCTATTATACTTGGATTCATTGTTGTATGTCCCATCGAATTGACCTCCCGAGAATGCGTAATCAGCTTCATATGAGCGTTCACCACTACCCCAATTGCTAAAGAGGAATTTCACAGTCAAATCACCTTTATTCGCACCGCCATACTTGAATCTTCTATCCTCGCCATCATCTATCATAAACAAATATGGAGAAATATCTGTTAACCACATCCCTTCTCTCCCATATGTTGTAATCCATCGCATTATTTCAGTACTACATTGTGAATTATTTTGAGCATTACAGATGTATAGATTTGCCAGATAATCCCATTCATGACATCCACCATAACTTCCATCGGAATTACTGTGTCTATTTTCTCTATCAGGGCAAGCGTGTTCATGGAATACTTCCAATGTGTCGTAATAACTGATATTGTTTGTTAAGTCAAATGTTGCGTTTGAGAAGCTACTGAATCCTCCACTCCATCCTCCTGCGTGATTTTGGAAATCCATTATTGTAATAACTTCAACACTTGGGTCTAATTCCCTAACCTTAGTTGGAAATTCAACATTCCACTGAACTGGTTCAAATGCTACATGGCTTGGGTCATTTGATTGGGTTGGCCAGTCATAGAACGACCCCACTTCACGAGAAAGTTGGAATCGGTCAATTCCCATGTATAATGGATTGTTGAATGAACCAATCATTTGTCCTAGTCCACCGCCAATACTACTTGCACGTTGGTCAATATAGTGGATTCTATCTTCCCATTTTGTTTCCTCTGAAGGATTTAATGCAGCGAGAACAGCAGATTTTCTTTGAGTGACATCATTGTGGAATGTTGAGTCAAATGATCCATAAAACAAGTGAGTATTATCTGGAAGAGCGCGAATTAACTTTCCAGGGCTTTGGGCCCATGTGGCTGAATTTGAACTACCATCGCCATTTGTATATTTGAACATAAATAAGTATACATCTTCTCCAGTCCATTGTTGCTCAAAATAGAATGTACCATCAAGAGTTGGCATGCTGAAATGGGGTACTGCTTGCATTGGTCCGCTTAATGATGTTGTCGAAGTCCAAGCGATCGGTTGTTGAAGAACAGCGCAACCAGAACTATTTGCAGTCCAACGCTGAGGAGTATTAGGGCAGATATCTACATTTGAGAAAACACCGTCATTATCGATATCTGCACATCCGACTCCATTAACCACAATATTTGCTGGAGTCCCCTCACACATATCATAGAAATCAAGAACACCATCGGAATCACTATCACGTTCAATAGAAGCACAGCCATTCTCATCTACATCAATACCTGATTTCGGAGTTCGTGGACATTGGTCTAATGTAGCACCTGTTGAATTGTAATCATTTACACCGTCATTGTCATCGTCATCATCTTCAGATGTATCGAAGCACCCGTCATCATCAAAATCATTGAATTCATCACCAATCCAAGATGTCAAACCCTTTGGACATGAATCAACTGAATCATTTCTTTGATCATTATCATCATCATCATCTTCATCTAAATCCGAGCAACCATCACCATCCCAATCACTGTATAGATTAGAAATCCAACCTGTTAGTCCCATTGGGCAAGAATCGACCAAATCGTCAACTCCATCACCATCATCATCATCATCATGTGATTCATCATGACAACCATCTTGATCATAATCTGCATCTACGGTACTCTTCCAGCCTACAGAATCAGGGCAGTTATCATTGACATCTAGTATGCCATCGCCATCATCATCATCGTCTTCATCTCTATCCCTACATCCATCAGAATCCATATCATCTGCAGTCGAAGAAATCCATCCTTCCGCTTCACCAATTCCATTAGGGCAATTATCATTATCGTCGCTTATTCCATCACCATCTGCATCAATACCCGCATTTTCAACGATAATGGTGGTAGTTGAAGTGTCTGTTAGTATTGACCATTGTCCACATGTTGCAACAAAAGTGATTGTAATATCAGTTACTCCTTCGTATAGTTCAGTAAGTAATTTCCAAGAACCATCTGATTTCACATCTACTTGCCCTTGTTCTTCTTCACTGGTGTAATCTAATGAACAACTGTCCAAGTTGTCATGAGAGATTGTTCCTGAGACCCATGTTAATCCTGAATCCTCTAGCAATATTAGGGAAGGAGAATTCAATATTGGTGCCCCTTCTACAGGCGGGCTCACTTGTATTATTTTATCAATAATAATAGGACCATCAATAATCGTAGCATCGGTATCAGCAGCCTCAAATGTCACAGCAACATTGTAGTTTACAACTTCACTAGGCATGAAAACAATGTTCACAAGGTCCTTCGATACTGTAATCGCAAATTCAGTATTGGGATAAATTGATACAGAAGCCTGCCATGCTGTTTTTGCATCACCTTGACTTTGAACTGTGATTTGAAGACTTACTATTTCACCCAATGTCGCATTGTTTGGCAGTTCAATGAATTGAGCATTTAGTTCGAATTCCTTCGCAACAGGAGTAATCTCTTCTTTGACAACTTCATCAGCAGCACCGAAACAACCAGCGCTCAACATCACGAAAATCAAAATTACAGCAGAAGTACGCTGATTGCCCATAATTTTGCATGGGTTGGGGCAACCCTTGAATGTGTTGCATAAAATTAATTTATTTCAGATTCAGTTCTTCCGTCGTTTACCATCAAAGTTTTTTGTTCTACATGAGTTGATGAATGTTTTACTCTTAGGGGTTCAACCCATAATAGAGGACCTTCATTTTCTCTCTCAATGTGGATAATTATTTCCCAATGAATTTTTACAAGTGGGCTAATCGTTGTACCAGGCCATTCATTTGTAGGGTTTTTTAGGGTCATTTCATCTTCACTATATTCGACTTTACCACCAGATTGCATCACTCGCATCGGCCTGATAAATAAGCCGCCAGCAACCTCTTGCCTCTGCATTGGGGCATCTTCCCCTGCACCAGTCCCGTCATCAAGACCAACTTCCCAATGATGAGGCAATTTTGTAGTCAAGCCTGGTGGTGGTTGTCCGTTAATGGTGCGATTTAATGCAGCAAATACGGCATCTCTTGCTGGTGGCAAGGAACCCACTCTCCAATAAACTGAAATCTTATTCCAATTGTCTTTGTTTTCCTTAAAGTTAACTTTCAACTTCAAATCTTGATCGGCTACAGCCTCCCCAATTATTTCAATTTCAGGGTTTGTTGGTGGATTTCGCAAAAATAATTTTTGTCTTCGTAAATCACTAAAGTTTGCTGTGACTCTTAACAAAAGAGGTATGAAGAATAATGGACCAACAATTAATGCTAACAGTGGATAATCTAGTAATCCAACACGTACAGTTCCTGTTCCAATTCCAGGAATTCCGACAAAGGAAAGTATCGGTTCAATGAATAAGTAGAGTAATGAAAGCAGTAGGATATACACGACTCCATTAATGAATTTTCTAGCAGTTGCATGGATTGGGTGAGGAGTCAAATACCATCCTGTTCGTTGTTTTTCAACGACAAGTGGCCATTCCGATTCATCACAGACCCCATATTCATAGGTTTCATTTTTGATAGTAGTTCCATCAAATAAGTACCTTCTTTCCACCAACCAATCAGTTTTCTCACCGATTTTAAAACTTGGAATTAATTTTGCAACCATTTCCAGAGCTTTTTCTTCGTCAATATCCTCAGAAATAATTTCACTATTTCTTGAAATCGGTAATTCGGATGCTACCAGACGGTGTGCATCAAATGGAGGGTATTTGACCAAATGTTGTACTTCTAAAGTTCCCATTCAATCCCCTCATGTGAATAATAGCTTAACGCCAGCCTTTAGTGCAAGTTTGCGGAAGGCGGGTACCTTTTTCAACAGTGCCATTCCCAATGGTACTGGTTTTTCGATATCTCCTATAGAATTTATCAATTCCAATACCTCTGGTTTTGAAAAATTTTCAAAGTGCTTATCCAATTCATCATCGGTGCAGTTACTTACCAGTAAATCTCTTAGCGCTCTAGCTTTATCTTGGCTTCTTTTCATATCAGACCAGTGTTTTGATGTGATTTTATGTAAATGATTTTTTGATAATCTATTTTCATCAATTGCTGTTGAAAGTGCATCAATTACCAGTTCAATTTGCTTGAAACCAGGTCCTATCCCACCACCAGTTGTTGGTTTTGACATGCCAGCAGCATCACCGATTAGCATTACTCTATTTTTCACTGGACTCTTTACCATTCCACATGGAATAGGGCCACAATATCTAGCAGTCTCCTTAACACCACTAAACCTTTCAACCCAGAGGGGGTGATTGATTAAATCATGATAGCATTGTTCTACTGAACGTCCATCAAGGTGACCTGCAGTTGACCATATTCCAATACGATGTGTATCAAATCCAGATGGAATCACCCAAGCAAAAAATCCTGGAGCGACTTTTGAGCCACTATACATTTCCAACCATCTTTTATCGCTTTGATATCCAACCACTTCGGCCTGAAAACCTATCATTAATTCCTTTGGTTTACCCATTTTGAAATATCTTCTCGTCCATGAGTGGGCACCATCACAACCGAGTAATAACTTACAGTTTATCTCGATAATTTCGCCATCATTGTCGACTGTCAATTGAACTCCTGAATCATCAGTAGTAGCATTAATTGGCTTTGAATTGAGCCATAATGTTGCCCCTGCTTGCAATGATTGCTGTACGACACCTTGATCAAATCTCTTGCGACAAACAACAAATGTGCGAGGATTATTTTCCTCACCAACTGGTACCATTGTCCCACTTGGACCATGAATTAGTGCGCCATCAATTTCTTGAAGAATTGTTTCTTCTAGAGAAACTGATTCCATTGCCCGTGGATTTACTAATCCAGCACATTGGAATGGCCGGCCCACTTCACTGTGTTCTTCTAATAGCAATACAGAATGGCCTCTTTCAGACAATAATGTTGCACAACGACCACCTATTGGGCCAGCGCCAACGATGACTACATCCCATATCTGCTGTGTCATTATTCAGCAACCGCAACCGATGAGCAATCAACCTTCTCATAAAATGTGAGAATAATAGATGAATCTCAAGCATTAGCTTTTCTTAGCGAACTTGTATCCAACAGATTCATTCTTTTTCAAGTAAAGTGATGAACTGAAAGGTCGCTGAGTTTTCTTTGAGGTGAAATCATCAAATGGTCCGAGTGATTTATTTTCGATCAATTGTTTTGCTTCTTCACGGGTAATTTCTCTCTTTGAAATTTCCCTCATTAGTTGTATTTTGCACTCTGTGCCATCCTCTTGTGGTTGGTAAGTAGTTTCAGTTTCAATAATATTTACCTTATGAATTGGACAAATTGCGACCACTCCTTCAACAATAGGGAACTTAGTTGCATCTGCAGGTGCAGCACGAGGAGGAAATTCAAATCCAATCTTGTTGCCAGTTCTAACTAGATATGCACTGAATGGACGTCCTCGTTTTGAAGTGAAATCTTCCAACAGTGGCGACTTTCCGTCATTTAGAATTGTTTTTGCTTCCTCTGGAGTAATTGCTCTCTTACACATCTCCCTAGAAACTCCTCTAAACTTACAATCATCATAATCGCAGGCGTATACATTAGTTCCAATACGAATTACTCCATGATCGCAGGCAGGACATGGGCATAATTCCTCATCACTTGATTTGCTGGTTGATTCTCCTCCTCCTGCCAAGATTACCTTTCCTTCATCATCAAGTGTAATTGTTGCTTCATAACCTTCTCCACTACGGTTGAAGAAACCGTGTAAGTCGCTTATTGCTCTGTTTTCAATTAACCTTGACGCTGTAATTCTATCAAACCAACGGCCTGAAGTATCCTTCCATAATACGAAAGAACATCCCTTATCTCGTCCGAGATTTTCGGTACATTGGTAGGAGAGTGTAGTCTCTTTTATTTCATTGTCACATTGTGGGCAATTTCCTAAGGATGGTTCTTTAGCGTATAATTCAACACGATCGTGGTCTCGAATCAAATTTACCATGGAAGTTGTTTTTTCGATAATACTCTGCATATATTTTTCACGAGGTTCTTCTCCACGCTGCACATTTAGTAGTGAAGATTCCATTTCTCCAGTTAATTCCGCTGAAGTAATCCAATCAACTGGGATTCTTCTCAATACATCAATAATTCTAATTCCATGTGCTGCTGCACTAATTGAACCATTACGTGATCTAATAATGTACCCTCTAGTAATCAATTTTTCAATAGTATCTGCTCTTGTCGCAGGAGTTCCTAGACCCTTATCCTTGATAGCAGCTGCTAATTCATCATCATCGATTTGTTTACCAGCATGTTCCATTAGCCTCAATAATCCAGCTTCCTTCAGTCGATTTTTTGGCTTAGATTTTTCTTCCTTAAATTCTGATTCAGTAACGTCTGCTTTGCAAGGGTTTGACGGTAATGAATTCCAACCTTCAGGCAGTGATTGCTTTTTCGGCTTTACACTTCTCCATCCAGGAATTTTAATACATCGAGATTCTTTGATGAAATTTTCCTTTTCAATTGTAGCGATTCTCTTTTGCACATCCCAAGTCGCCTCAGGATACCATGATGCAAGGAATGTTCGTACGATTAAATCATACAATTTAGCATGGTCACCGCTGAGTCCATCAGGAATTTTTCCAGTCGGAATAACGGCAAAGTGATCACTGACTTTCGCATCATTAAAATTACGCTTTGTATTATTCATTCCAGAACCGCCTGTATTCTTAGAATCAACGATTTGTAATGCGTGTGAATTATAGTTATCCTGAGCCGCTAATTGACGAATTGTTTTGGTAATTTCTTCAAACATATCCTCTGGTAAATGTCGAGAATCGGTACGTGGATATGTTGTCAATTTGTAGGTGTCATACAAATCTTGAGCCACGCCTAATGTTCTCTTAGCAGACCATGACCAGATATTATTTGCCTCTCTTTGTAGTGCGGTTAAGTCAAAATTTAGCGGAGGTTTTTCAATTGAATCTCTGTTGCTTTGAGTTACATCTGCTTTAGCATTTGAAGATAGTATTGCTTCAAGTTTTTCTTTTTCCGAAGCCTCTATTATTCGGTGTGATTTGTACTCTGGTCTATCTTCATCATCTTTGTGCCCAGTTCTTTCCCATCTAGCACTCCATGATGCATCTCCAGAACTAAACTTTGCCTCCAATTGCCAGTATGGCATTGCTTGATGTGCTAAAATCTCTAACTCATGGTCCACTATCATCGCCAATGTTGCGGTTTGAACTCTACCAAGTGAAATCGCCCCTTTTTCGGTTCGCTTCTTAGGAAGGAATGAGTTTGCGATTCTTGAACCGTTCATACCAATAATCCAATCGGCTTCACTGCGGGAATATGCAGCATCTCTTAGTGCGCTATATTCATCACCTGGTTTTCTTGTATCCCATGCATTTTGAATAGAGTCATGCGTCATCGATTGTAACCACATTCTGCTTGTAGGAACTTTTGACTTGCTATGTGCTACTATAGTTCTGAAAATTAGTTCACCTTCTCTAGCAGCGTCACAAACGTTAACAATTTCAGTTACGCTCTTATCTTTGATCAATTTTACGATTGCAGAGAGTTGTTTTTTACCTCTTCCACCGATTGCTTTGTACTTGAATTCTTCAGGTATGAAAGGTAATCTATCAACAGTTTTTCTCCAGTCCTTGAAGTCAGCATCATAATCATCCATGTACTTTAATTGCAACAAATGACCGATTGCCCATGTGACAACTAAGTCATTCCCTTGCCAGTGAGTCTCGTGTTTATTATTTGCTCCAAGCACTTTTGCAACATCAGCAGCGACACTTGGTTTTTCAGCGAGGATGAGAACTGCCATGAAATTGAAGGCCAATGCCGACAATACTTGAACCCTCTCTAAGATGGATTTGCAAGGGTTTGTAAATAGATACTTTAGTATCTAGTCAAAATCAAACAATATTTGTTGCAATTTTTTTTTACTCGCCGGAATAATTTTATTGCAAACTATTCCGATGCACTTGTTCATCCCATTTCTTCTCAGAATTAGGGCCTCCACATCCTATGCATCCGGGGTAACCTGCCGACAATAAATCAGTGCAAGCATCTAAGACATCCAGCCATAACTCATCATCTCCTCGAATCCAAACTGTTTCCAAAGTGGGTTCATCATGGGAAACCTGTACAATTGTTCCAGATAATTCATCTTCATCATTTTCCATCTCAATACTGATTTTGTTGGATTCCATTAATATTGGAAATGTGGTTCTAGAAGGTTGACTTTCGCCAAGTTGTATAATTATTTTTTTTGTCAACGAGTGGAATTTATGTGGCAACATTATTCGAATCTGTTGCAATCTTAATATTCTTCTTGATGCTTCACGTACGGCCGGCCATTGGGGGTCAGTGATACGCATATTGTAGTCCATGCGAGCACAAGTCTTGAAGAATACCTTTCATCACCCACTAAACATGGGACTTGGTTATAGCATCTTTGCCAAACCCCTTCTGGCGGTACAGGATTCTGAAAAAGCCCATGGTAGGGCATTGAAAATACTGAGATTAATGGTTTCAAATCCCGTAACAAGAGGAACGTTATCAATTCTATACAAACCATCAAAGCAGGTGCCCACATCGGTATTTGGTACTGATTTTAGCAATCCGTTTGGAATTGCGGCTGGAATGGATAAGAGGGCTGAGGCTTTGCGTGGCTGGGAAACCTTGGGCTTGGGTTTCATGGAAATCGGTGGAATAACTATGCTTGAGCAACTTGGCAATCCAAAACCGAGGATGTTCCGCGCGGGTAAATCGAGGGCACTGGTTAATAGGATGGGATTCAATAATCCCGGCAGCGAAAAAACTGCTCTGCAACTTGACAAACATTTCTCCAAGTATGGAAGGCCAAAAATACCGTTATGGATAAATTTGGGAAAATCAAAATTAACCGAACTTGAAGATGCAGCTGATGATTATTCCACTACCATGCAAAGGTTATGGAAATATGGTGATATTTTTGTGATTAATGTTTCATCACCAAATACTCCAAATCTTAGAGAATTGCAAAAGGATGATGATTTGAAGAAAATTATTGAATCATGTAAATCAGTAAATGATTCACAATCGGCAACACATGGAAAACCAGCAAAACCAATATTGGTGAAGATTTCGCCTGATGTTGATGATGACCAATTGATAGCAATAGTAAATACAGCCCGTTCTAATGGTTGTAGTGGCATCATTGCATCGAATACAACAACTAGCCGGCCAAATGCAGTTGCAGGCAAGGAACAGAAGGTATTTGCGCAAACTGGTGGGATGAGCGGCATCCCTGTACAATCAAAATCAACTGAAATGATCTCAAAAATTTACAAGATGACCAACGGAGAATTCCCTATTGTAGGAGTTGGTGGGATAATGTCTGGTGAAGATGCTTGGCAAAAAATATGCGCTGGAGCATCATTAATTCAAGCATATAGTGGATTTGTTTTTGAGGGTGCATCATTAACAAAACAGGTCGTAAATGGTATTGAAATGAAAATGCGACAAAATGGCTTTACATCATTAGAAGAGGCAATTGGTAGTGCTCATGGGAGTGATTGATTTGATTGCAAGAAGGTCAAGATTTCTAATAATCGGCGCCCTGATCACAATAGGTCTACTCGGTGTGATAATTTTAGACGCACCAGAACCGACAAAAACTATCGATGTATTAATGGATAATCCAGATGAACTATTAGGAAAATCCATTGCTATTAGAGGAGAGGTAACAGACGGAAGTATTGTCAATGAAACTTCAACTTTCACATTACACGGAGAAGATTCTTCGGTATTAGTTAATTTTTCTCAGGCATCTGTATCCAATGGATTAGGCGATAATAGAACTGTTTATGCTGAAGGAATATTAGTTTTTGAAAATGGAGAATATGTATTTGAGGCCGACATTATCAAAACCTCTTGCCCATCAAAATATGAAGAGCAAGTAGAGGAATAAGACAAATTATTCCACTGTTGCTAATGCGTGTTATTCAAATATAGTCAGTGTTAGGATTGGATGGGATAGGTGGGGAGCTAGGCGTACCCTATACCACAAATCGTCTTTATGGTGGGCTGAAAGCCTTGGGGCGGCGAAAGCGGCCTATTGGTTTCTGTATGCGGACATTGATGTCTCGCCCCCACATGATTCGGGTGCTTTGAACCGTCTTCGGAAGAAAACGGGAATAGGATAACCGAGGGATTAGGTCAGGCCGGGAACGGAGCAGCCCTACTCGGGGCCATGAGTGCTGTGGGGTTTCGGGATGGAGGAAGTGTGCAGATTTGGCCAGTAGGTACGAGCGTCCACCTTCGGATTCCCACCTTTTTTTTGATTATCAAATATCAAATATTACATCGCAATACCAGCCAGGACCTTCAAAAGTAGGAACTTCTGGCCATTCACTAGTGATTACTTGTTGTGATAATACTTTTTCAAATAGTAATTCGTGACTAGTAACTGCTTTAATTTCAATTTCTCTTGTAATGACTTTTGAGTCAATCCAAGAAACTTGCGCTTGTAAATTTAGTTTACCTTCAGAATGTTCAATCATTATTTGGCAATCTACTAGCCATTGTTGATGTACTTCACATCGATAAAGAACTTCATCCAGCCAGTTGACGAGTAACATATCATAGCATAAATCGTTTTCATCACTATCGATACTCACATTCCACTGCGAGTTATGACGAATATGGTTATTCAGTTTGTTATTTGAATCATTACTCATGAGAATATTCTGCATTCCAATCGTCGCTTCAGCAATTAAATTATTAGGTGAATTAGAAAATGCCCGTAAGCCGATATCGGCTGTAGTTGGCCTAGGCCAATGACTCATAATATCACCTCAGCGCTTGGATACTTGAAGATTCCAAGCCATTTCGCCAATACGATCCACCAATTCATCACGACTTAATACGAATGAATCAGAACTACTTGCTGCAAGAATACATTCGCATGCAGCATTTACCAATTGTGCTGTATGTGAAACTCCAAGCTTTTCTGATATTGCAACAGCGATCGCAACAACAGCAGCATCTACTAATCCAATCATTTGCCTTAAGTCTGCCAATGTACATTCTGCATGAACAGAACTTCCATCATCTGAATATATTGTCACTCCACCGGCGCCACAAACAACAACCAAATTCTTCCAACTATGATTTTTGATTAGAAGGTGTGCAGCGGCATCGCCATTGTCAGCACCCAATCTCCTGCGCATTAATTCCAATCCATTGGCTTGGAAAATTACCCAATCAACACCATGTGTATGATGCAAACCTGTTAATTTTGGGTCAGCAATAATTGGAATATTTTTTTCCGACGCAGCATCGATAATCATCTTAACACCTTCTTCAACAATTACGCCTTGTCCATAATCCGAAATGATTACAGCAGTTGCATCATCCATCTGGAATATTACTTCACCAAATAAAGCCTCAATTGCTTCACCAGGAACTTCCTCATCACCTTCAATATCCCATCTAAGTAGTAATTGTTCCTCACTAACTAAACTCTCTCTGGTAGCAAGAAGTCTGTTTTTGACCGTAGTTGTAATTCCTTCAACTATTGCGATACCAGTTGAATGAACTCCTTCCTCTTCCAATGATTCTAAAATATTCAAACCGGCTCTATCATTGCCGACTACGCCAAATAAGTGAGTCTCTACTCCCATTGAGATTAATCCTCTTGCAACGTGTGCAGCACCACCAACATCTTCTTCTCTGCTGGTTTCTTTCAATACAGGTACTGGTGCGTTAGAATTGAGATTATTTGCGTATCCATGGATATATCTATCCAACATGATGTCACCGATTAGTACAACTTTGCTATGTTCAATTGATTTTACTTGAACTCTTAGCGCGTTTAATTGGTCGTGGATTGCGACTTCTTCATCAGTCATGCCCATATTAGTCCCCTCGTTTTGGTGGTTGTGTGGCCATCATTTGATGCTATCGCGTAACTCGGCAAGAATTTCCGCATGTTGTGATGGTGAAATATTCAATGTTTCTCTCAAAGTTTGTAGCATTGCATCTTCATCTGCAGTGATAACTCCATCCGCGAGCGCAGTTTTCAGTGTAGCCCGATATGTGACAATATTTTGTGGTAATTCAGGTTCGTCAATAGCGCGTTGTAATAATTTTTGATGTGTTAGTTGATCTATACCAAATGCGACTCTAACAGTCTCTAGTAAAGCGATTTCATCTTCAACTAATTCCCCGTCCACCAATGCCTGTCTTAGCATATCAAGGTATATTTCTTCAGGCGGAGGTACCTTTTGGCTGCGACGTGATTCATCAGATAATCTGCGTACTCTCTCCGGATGCATTCCTAAAAATTCAACAACTTCTGACAGTAATTGTTGTTCATCTTTGGTGATCTTTCCATCCTCCCATGCTCTTGCAAATAATCTCCTAACTAATTGCTCTCCTGCTTGTGCATCCAATGAAGCAACACCGTCTGGATTGGAAACGGGTGAAACTACGGGATTTTCGTGATATACCATGGCTTCATCAATATGAGATAACAAATCAAGGGTTAATTGTCCACCCTTTCTTAATTCGGAAATAACAATCATAGAACCGTCCTTTTCAATTTCTCTAGATAATATTTCACTTCTTAATTCAGAAGCCCTTTTGCGTCCTTGTTGCGTTAGACTGTATACAATTCGCCTCTGTTTTGCACCAGGAATATGGCGTTTACTTTTCACTAGGCAACCTATTGATTCTAATCTTTTCAAAGTTCTTGGAACATGCTTTCTTTGAACGTGTACGGCTGCCGATATTCCTGCCTGCGTCAATGAGAGAGGTGCTTCCCACTCACCTTCTGGCATTACATGGTCATGAAGATGCAAAAGCATCCTAACTTCAGTAGTTAAGGAACCAAAAAATCCGTCGACCACATTATCCCCTCTATATTGGCGATGAGGGCGGAAGCACATAGGAGCATCGGTTACAACTTTTTACAATATCAACTGATAGACTGATTTCGTACCTCTAATTATCCGACGCACTCAATAACGCGAGTTGTCAGCCACCAATATGGGGGACCAAAGTCGCAAGTTTACGCCAAGGCAGAGGAACCGCCGTCCCCTTGGCACACAATCGGTAAAGAATGAGGCACCTGCAATTCCACATCCTGCTCCAATAAAGCGTGGTGATTATTGGTTTGTTTCAGCACCACTTGCTTCAAGGTTGCACCAAAAAAGTGGACTTGGACAAACAACATCGGATGGCGGCATCCTGTTGGTCAGCGAAGAGGTTCTATTCTGTCATTGGCACCGTCATATGCCACTTCCAGAGGAAACATGGTTTGCAGAACAATTGGAGAATGATTCACAACACATCGCTCGCGCAGTAGTTTTCGATGTTGCAAGAAGTGGGGGAGAAATAATTGTCCCTAGAGATCATCTCAAAAGCGAATTGATAGAAAAAATCCATCCAAATACATGGGCTGTTAGGTGGAGAAGAAACCAATCTTTTAGCAAACAACTACCTGAGGCACAGACTCGTTGGGCTTGTACCACCGACTCAGTAGATATTTCAGAATTACTAGCATGGGCAAGTGAAGTCAAATCACAGGGATATATTCCGGAACTTTATATTGTCGATGAAGAGATGGATGTAACAATGTATCGCCTTGACATTATTGAGATGAATGGAAACCAAAAAACATGGAATGATTTTACAACTAAACAACAACAATCTATTCAGCAACTATGGGAACAAAAACTTGCTTGGGGAGATGGTTGGTATATTCCAAATCAATCGAAATGGGCCTGGTCTGCTGTTGGTATTGAACATATGAGTGGTAGACTTCTGAGGAAAGAAGAAAGTCAATGGCTGGAAAAAATTCTTTCAAATGAAACAAATTCATCACAAACAAATTCACTATTCGCTCACCTAATGTCGAGAGGGTTAATTATTCGCCCGGGATTCAAATTTGGCTGTCGTTGGAGAGTATATGATGATGCAGTTGAACAATCGCATGCACCTTGGTTAGTGCAAACTGAATCAGATGCACCAACTACATGGGAAGGAATTTGCTTATCCGTAAGGTTGGCTGAAGGTGTGCACAAAAGTTGGGTCTGCATTCTGGGACAACAAGATGATTGGAATTGCTTACAAATAAAACGCTGGTTACCTGGCAGAAATTAATCTATCAATCGTCCCCATGAGTCAACCTCTTGAGGGGTTTCTTCAGAGTGTATTTCTTTCTCTGAATGGCTAATCATTTCAGACACTCCTTCCATACTGTTCATTTTTTCTAACAATATTCTATTGTTTACTTTTGTGTCTCTCATACTAAGAAGAGTCCATAGCATTGCCAAAATTCCAGCTGCTGCAAGCATGTTCGATGGTTTTCTCCACTGTTGCCCAAGTTCTGAAGAATCAGATTTGGCAACAAACTCAACAGGATACTCCCATCGATGTCCAGAAAATGAAATCAACACAATTTCACCATTTACAACCATTCCATCAGTCAATAATCCCTTTGGGTCAATATCTATGATTAATTCACTCGATTCATCTAAAGTAATTTCTTCATTTGTTTCAGCAATTCTTGATAATGGACCGGTAATTTCAACTCTAAATGAATTTGAAAAGGTTCCATCAGAATCAATGATAAGAGATTTTTGTTGTATCTGATTTGTATCTATTATTCCAGAAATTTCACCTGCTATAGGTATTTTACCCAAGGTTAAGATTAGAGTATTTATCTCAAAATATGATGTACCACATGATATTGAGCCAGTAACTGCCGATTGTGTTTGCGGATTTCTAGTGCCGTTAATTGTAGCCGAGAATTCCTTTACCCCGATGTTCATTTGAGCCTCTTGCTCATTGTTGAAAATAATTCTATTCCCATCAGATAATAGCAAATCCAATTCCATTAAACATTCTTCTGAACTAGTAGCAGTAAACACAAAATTATCATCTGGTAGGATTACATATCCATGATCTTGGAGATCCAGTTCTAATGTAGGTGAGCAATTAGGTGCGGTAAAATTTACATAGAAATTATCACTATTTTCAACTGTGGCAATCCATGGAACCAATATTCCATCATGGTCGAAAATTTTCACTCCACTAGCACCAAATTGCCCCGAATTGAATAAATCATCCGCCTCACCACTATTGCTTCCACTGGTCATATCAGTTCTACCATCGGCTTCAATCACAGATAACCAAGGCTGTTTAGGGTCTCTGTTCAATTCATTTTGTTCAACATTTCCAACACTTTTGTCTTGGTAAGTAACGAGGAGCCCAGAGCCTGGTAAATGCGAATCAAAGCCGTTATCAGTTCTATATTCGAGCCAAATTACTTCGGATTGTGATATTTGAATTTTCATCGTATCGCCTCCTTCACTCAATCCAGACATTATTACACTCGGTCCAATACAAGGAGATATTGCACTACTCGGCCATTGTAAATCCATAATTTGCTGGCGCTCAGCACCGATTAATTCTAGGCTTGCAGCAGTGGGTAGAGCAGGCCAAGAACCGCCGCCATTCCAATTTCCACTGGCCATAATATCCCAATCACCAACTCCCTTCCATTGATGAGTTTGAAAGGAATCATGCACAGGATACAAATCTAATGCGCCCATTTGGTGGAGCATTTCGTGAAGCATTGTTCCTATTCCGCTGGAACCAGTTCTCAAACTTGACATTGTGTAGTGGCCTACCTTTAGGTCACCAGAAATAGTAATTGGTTCCTTAAAAGTTGTAAAATGACTCCATATTCTATCACTTGAACCGGTGTTCTCTTCTTGACCATTAGTTGTATGCAGTATTAACAATCGGTCAACCCATCCATCTCCATCTAAATCGAATTGGCTCCAATTAACGCTTGAAATATGGCTTTCTACTGTTTGCTGCGCTAAATCCATAGGCAGAAAATTACCCTCGGAATCAACATCTCTTTGCCCATTAATATCAGCCCCATAATCTGCTAATACACCAGTTGCTCTAGTGACATCATCAGCAACAAATATTTCCACCGACGATTTACCTCCACTTAGTTGGTCAATGTAACTTACCGCACTATCTTGAAGAATGGTCCTTGCTTGAGTAGGACCCCAAACAGAATTTGCCGGAGATTGCTCAAAATCAACAATTAGAACTAACCATCGCTCATCATGCTGTAATTTCAGCACAGGTGAATCATCATCAGATTCAACAACTATAGCATTTTCACGCATCCATTCTTCAATCGTCTCTCCATTTGAATAAGACCACGAACTTGCAAGGAGAAGAATGACCAATAATGGCACTCCGAAAGCAGTTCGCATGACATCGCCTAACGCTCAAATCGTTTCAACGTTGGTGCAATTAGAGTGTTAATTCAATGTATTTATTTTGATATTAAATGCTGACAATTCATTAATAATTGCCTTGATGTCACATCCATTTACATTAACAAACGCTGTATCTGGGTCAAGTTGTAATCCCCAGCGCCTATCAGCAGATCTTGAATCCAATACAATTGCTTTTGGTAAAGTTGCTGTGTTTTTCAGAACTTCAACCAACCTAAAGGGTAGGTCCTCGGCTAACCATGGATTGTTTTGGCCAGCGATTGCAAGTGCAATATCTAAGCCGAGTTGATTTTGCGGAGTTGTTCGGTATGACTGTACTTGCATCAATTCTAATCCCCTAACATCACAACTTAAGGAATGACAATTACTTTTGAACAAATGTGGTAGTGGTTTGGCATCACATCCAGTGATAAGTACATCTGTTACGCGATTAACCCTAATTTCATCCAATAGTGAAAGACGTTCGTTTCTATCATTACAAAGTCCCTCAAATGACATTATATCGAGGTTGGATTTATTATCTGTTAGTATTGATTCACAACCTCCATCACATCGACAATCAGCAATTAGAATATTTCTTTTTGCCCCTTCAAAATCATAAATATGTGATTTTGAATTAATTGTATTAGGCTCAATATTTGTCCAGCGAAGTGAAATGATTTCAACTGCAAATATTGATGCCAGAATAATACTGAAAACAATCATACCACCAACATCTGGTAATGACAATGCAAGTAGCATTACCAACATCCCATGAACTCTTAGCCTCCACCAATCAGCAGTTTTTTGATTTAGATTACCGGTGATTCCGGCAATTACCATAGCCAATCCGGCAATTACTATCAACATCTGAGCCCAAACTAGTGATATTGCAAATTGTAGCATCAATGGAGCATCATATTTTGCTGTAAATCCCATACTGATATTGCTTGAATGTCCAATAGAAAATGCATATGGGACAATTAGTAGAATCGTGATTGACATTACTGATAATATTCCTATAATGCCGCCGATGGCCCAATACAAGAACCATTTTTTTTCACTTGGTAGTAACCCTGATTTTGCAAATGAATATGATTGATGTATTAAGATTGGAATAGATGACAATATTCCTAATATTGTGGCAGATAACCAACGGACAGCGCTCCATCTAGCAGGGTCATAGAGATTTAAGCATCCACTTGAGCATGGTTGCATTATATGTAATAATTGAGTAAGAATAGAATCAATCCAATTCATCCAGATAGCGGTAAATATTAGTGCTGAAACAATCACTAATGTCATTCGATTTGTAAACTCATCAACATGAGAATTGACAGTATTGTCTTTGTCTGTTTCTAATAACAAAGACATGAAATTACCTCAAACCATTGGCAATGGAATGTGAATGCCTCAAATGAGGTCTGTGTATTTCTTCTCAGCACGGGCTTGGACGACTGTTCTATACACGCCAAAAATAGACCAAAGAGCCAACATCCCGAAAAATAGTGAAGCTAATAATTCTAGATCTGTATTTATGGACCAAGCAAATATTACGACCAATATTACTGAAACAATGGAACGGCGGATTCCTTGAGGAACAGCTAGACTCATATCCAAATGAGGAGGGCCACCTGAGAATTTCTTCTCGTAGAATTCTCCTTGGAAAACAGCTGCGACCAACAATATTGAAAGTGTTGTCCAATAGAACATATTTCCATTAGTGAAATATTGGTCTGCAATATGCTCTTGGCGTGCTGCTTCAATTGCTTCAGGATCTTCTTCAGCAACGAATAACGATTCATAGTCACCTACGCTAAGAGTACGCAATGCAAGTCCATCAGCATCATCATTTGTTGTAGTATTGGGGGAACTAATAGAAAATGATAGAATATTCCAATGATCACCTTCATCAAAATTGCCATCGCCATTAACCGCATTACCTACCAATTGGAACGAAATAGAACCGATGTCTTCAGCAGGTGCAGTCCAAGTGACAATCCAATCATTGCCTGGGGCAGATTGAGAGACAGCGCCTGGCTCTTCAGTAACAGATTGAGATCCATCACCTGGAGTCAAAGTTCCACTATTGTAATCCCAAAGCATGAAACCACCTTCGGAGTTGCTAGCGTCTTGTAATGAAACGGTGAAATCATAACTTTGCCCAGTATCATATGAACGAGGAACACCAGAAATAGATACAACGACACTGTTGCTAGGGGAACCTCCACCATGGCAAGAACATCCAGTTTCAACAACTAACTTGCCACCATTTTCCCATGGTGGCCCAGACGATATTCCAAGTGCAGGAGCAATGAATAACAAAGCCATCAAAGAAACGATTAGTAAACGACCACGACGTGATATCATAATCTCACCCATTCATCTCCACCTGTGCTCGCCCTTTGAACATTACTTCTAATTCTTTAGAGATAATCAAATCTCTTTGACAGCATTATTCAATTCAGTCATCATTTTCTTACCATCGCCGAATAGCATCATGGTCTTGTCCATGTAGAATAAATCGTTGTCAACACCAGCATATCCAACGCTCAGTGAACGCTTGATTATTACCACAGTTCTTGCTCCATCAACATCAATGATTGGCATACCAGCAAGTGGTCCTTCTCCACTACGCGCTGCCGGATTTGTTGTATCATTGGCACCGATGACCAATGCGATATCACAATCAGGGAACTCTGGATTGATTTCATCCATCTCAATCAATTGCTCATAAGGAACATTTGCTTCTGCAAGTAAGACATTCATGTGACCTGGCATTCTTCCAGCGACTGGATGAATTGCATATTTGACCTCGGTATCAAATTTCTCAGCCACTAAATCAGCGAATTCCTTTACCTGATGTTGACATTGTGAAACTGCCATTCCATATCCTGGTACAATGATGACTTTTTGCGCGCCATCAACCATCATTGCTACTTCGTCAGCATCTGAACCTACCTTTGTTCGAGTCAGGTCAACTTTTTCACCACTGCCTCCAAATGACTTGAATAATACATCAATCAATCTTCGATTCATTGCCTTGCACATAATGAATGTTAGAATAATTCCAGATGCACCTACAAGTGAACCAGCAACTATCAATACTGAATTTGAGAAAATAAATCCTGTAAATGCTGCAGCAATTCCTGATAAAGAGTTTAGCAGTGAAACAACTACTGGCATATCAGCGCCACCAATTGGTAGAACTAAGATAATACCAAGTATACATGAAATTGCAATAATTGCCCACAGATAATCGGTATTAGTCGGCTCTGAAACGCTCATAACAATCAATACAGCAACTGCAATTAATAGAATAATTTTAACCGGATTTAACCAAACAGGTCCCCAAGTAGGTGTCTTTATCCACTTGCCGAAAATTTCGACTCCACCCTTCAGTTTGTACATTGCCAAAAGAGAACCTGTTAATGTCATCCATCCAACCAATGCTGAAAGTCCAGCAGCAACCATTGTTACAGTCAATTCAAGACCTATAGGAAGAGTGCCACCTTCAATATATTTCCATGTTTCAGATAGTGCGACCAATGCACTTGCAGCACCACCAAATCCATTGAATAATGCGACCATTTCAGGCATACCAGTCATTTCAACTTTAACAGCCATCCAATATCCAATTAGCGAACCGATAGTCATTCCAGCAATTATTAGAGTCCATTGCGCTCCACCCTCAAGTTGCATACTTGCTACTGTTACAATTACTGCAACAAGCATACCAAGTGCGCCTAATTGATTGCCACGAGGGGCAGTTCTAGGGTGGCCTAGTTTCTTTAATCCCATAATGAATAGAACTGCGGATAATAGATATCCTACTGAAATCCAATCGCTCATGTAGTCAATTAATGCAGACATTTTAAGCACCTCTCTTCTTCTTTCCAGCAATCATATTCAGCATACGATTCGTTACTGCAAATCCACCGACTACATTGATCATAGCGAGAACTACTGCTACGAATGATAGAATTCCAGAAGTCACTGTATCTCCACCAGCATATGCTACATTGGCTCCAATCAATGCGCCTACAATACTGATTCCAGAAATTGCATTTGCACCGCTCATTAGAGGTGTGTGTAAGGTTGCAGGAACTTTGGTAATCAATTCGACACCAAGGAAAATTGCTAGTACGAATAATGTGATGCTACCGATTAATAATTCTGGACTCATTGAACCACCCCTGCTAAGCGTGATTGCTTATGGTGGATTTCACCATCTTTGCAAATAAGGACGCCACCCATGCCACCGATGTGGAAGTCAGAACCTTCAGGGGCTCCGACCAGAACATCATCATCATCGCTTATGACGACTTCTCCTTCCTTGACCAAAGAGGTCATGAAAGTAGTGAGATTGTTTGAATACAACATGCTTGCTGTATTTGCTAAAGTACCAGGCAGATTAGAAGTTCCTACGATAATTACACCATTACTAGTGGTGGTAACCTCTCCAGCAACAGTATCTTCACAGTTTCCACCAACATCAGCATTCATGTCAACAACAACTGCTCCGGATTTGAAATTTGCAACTGCGCTTGAAGGAACTGTAATTGGTGCGGGTCTTCCGAATATCCTTGCGGTTGTAACAATGATATCAGCATCGGATGCAACACCACAAACTGTATCGTTTACCTTTTGAATAAATTCTCCAGTCAATGGTTTTGCATAACCGGATTCATCTTCAAAGTCATCCATTCCATCTACTTCGATGAATCGTCCACCAACAGATTCTATTTGCTCAGCAGCAGACTTTCTTACATCCGATGCATATACTACTGCACCAAGACGCTTGGCAGTAGCGATTGCTTGAAGTCCAGCAACGCCACTTCCCATAATTACCACCTTTGCAGGACGCACAGTTCCAGCAGACGTGGTCATCATCGGTATTCCGCGAGGGGTATTTGCAGCACCAAGAAGTACCGCCTTGTACCCTGCAAGGTTATCTTGACTGGAGTTAACGTCCATTGATTGTGCACGTGAAAGACGGCGAGGAATCATATCCATTGAAAGCAATGTAATTCCAGCAGACAAACATTCCTTGACATTTTCAGGGCTTCTAAAAGGATCTGAAACACAAGTTAGATTTGCACCCTTTGAGATTCCATCTACTCCTGGAAATCTGATGCAAACAATATTTTGGCATGCCATTACTTCAGCACGGGTAGAAATAGTTGCACCAGCATTTTCATATTCCGAATCTAGATAATTGGCTGAATCTCCAGCGCCCTTTTCAATAAGGATCTCGAACCCAGCTTTCAACAATTTTTTAACACTACCAGGGACAATTCCAACGCGTGTTTCACCTTCAGGTTCCATAGGTACTCCAAGTTTCATGATATCACCAATAATGTCGAATCCCGCATAAGTTGTATTCAGGATATTTGAGGCGAGCAGTAGGGGGTTTTTAGATAAAGCGCTTTAGATGAATAATTACACCATTTGAGATGTTCAAAAATCGGCCCATTTTATTTTGTCATTTTCCCAAAACTAATTGTGATAATTATTGACAATCATACTTATGGAGGGCCGATGTTTGGGCAAGAATGGGCAAGTGATTCACTATGGCTAATGGACGAAGAAAAATCGCAGTTATTGGAGCAGGAAATGTGGGTGCAACATGTGCATTCGTACTAGCACAAATGAAAGTAGCAGACATTGTTTTGCTAGATATCTATGAAGGATTTGCAAAAGGAAAGGCACTTGACATGAGTCAAAATTCAAACATCTTGAATTACGATGGAACAATTACTGGCACTGCAGATTACGCAGATATTGCAGACTCAGAAGTTATCGTTGTTACATCAGGATTTCCAAGACAACCAGGAATGACTAGAGAGGATTTGATTGGTAAAAATGCAGACATCGTTAAGCAAGTTGGAACTGGTATTCGAGAACACGCACCGAATGCAGTAATCATCATGATTACTAATCCCCTTGATTTGATGACTTACCATATGCAGAAAGTAACTGGATTCCCAACAGAGCGTGTTATCGGACAAGCTGGCGTTCTAGATAGTGCAAGAATGGCTCATTTCATTGCACTTGAACTTGGATGTGCGGAAGAAGATGTTTCACCAATGGTTCTTGGAGGTCATGGAGATACAATGGTTCCTCTTGCAAGATTTACTACTGTTGGAGGTATTCCAATCACTCATTTGATTAGTGAAGAAAGAATTGCTGCAATCAGTGAAAGAACTGCAAAGGGTGGCGGAGAAATCGTCAAATTGTTAGAACGAGGTTCAGCATTTTATGCCCCAGGTTCTGCTGCAGCAATAATGGCAGAATCAGTACTAAATGATCGCAAGAGAGTAATTCCAGCATCCTGTCACCTATCTGGTGAATATGGATTAGAGAATATATACATTGGAGTTCCTTGTATTATTGGTGCTAATGGTGTTG
>JABIGP010000182.1 GCA_018650105.1 Methanobacteriota archaeon | reverse complement strand
GTTAGCACATAAACCTTTTGCCGTCTAAACGGCTTACTGCGCCATATAGGGCCCGCAGTACCCCTTTCCAAGAGTGGTTTTGAAGCGGTATAGCCGCAGTACAACGGTAATGAAAATGAAAAAATGTCTAAGACAAAAACTTATTTCTACCACGCTATTTTTGAATAAAGAAAAAATAACAATTTCACAATTCAGCGCCAGCTAATGTCTTGGTATCAGTAACACCAGGAACTTGACGAATTGTTTCAACAACCGCTTTAGCAATAATTGACAAACTATCGGCTTCTAATTTTATGATTAAATCATGATCACCGAACAAGAGTGTTGCATCAACAACATACTGTAAATCCTTTACTGCCAAGTATGCTAAATGCTCTTTACCCGGTGCAACATTAATGAGAACATATCCAACTGCCATTTGACTCATGTAGGACCAACAACAGGAAGGCCATGAAGACTTCTATTGACAAGTCTGCATCAAAATAGTTGTTGGCTTTCAATAATTACCAATTTTTCACCACGATAAATCTGCCATTGCTCATCAACCCAGCCTTCAGGCAATGGCCCATCTAACCACTGTGAATATTCTTCCAATGTCCAACCTTCCGGTAAGTCAAGGCCTGCCGCTTGTAATCGTTGCAATATCGCATCATCTTCTTGGTTTTCAAATAACTCATCCACTTGCGAATCAGGGATACTTACAACCAATTTTTCCGACTGTTGATCTTCGTTTAATGAGGCCCAATCAATTTGTTCTCCTTCGGGTTTGTTCCTATTCAAGAAAATCAATAGCGAGATGATTATTGATATAATTACAATGGCTATTATCAAATATGGTGAGAATTGTTGTTGGCCCGAAGTGCTTTGATTTAGATCTGGTTGGACATCTTCACTACAATTATTGCAAGGCAACGGTGGTAATATGTTGACTTCGATAGTAACATTGTCAAACCCATCGTTTGAATCTGCACAAGAATATGACACATTGAGTGATTGATTTGACATCCCGATAGGAACTGGATATAGTAACTCATCTTCATAGTCGTCCAAAGGATAATTCAAAAACAAAGATTGAACATTAGCTAAACTTTGGTTACCATTTAAAACATAATAGAAACATGTAACATCCGCTAAACCGTCTGCATCGTTGACGAATGTTTTGACTTTGAGGTCTTCACCCGCAACAACCTCTGAATCTGCCATTACCATTATCACTGGTGGAGCATGAATAAATCGAAGTGGAATCTGTCCCGAACTAGATAACCCATCAATCGTTTTCACATTGAATGATAAAGTACCTCCATCATCGGTAAATGATGAATCTAATTTGATTCTAAAATATAATACCTCACCTTCAATACTAGAATTGAGACAATTCTCATCAGGTTGTGACCAAACAGGCTGATCAACCTCAGGTGCAGAAACAACCCAATTCTCCTGATAGAGCGATGCTGTAGTGGACTCTATTGGCCTCTCACTATCTATTACCAAAGTGAGGGTTGCCGTTTTTCCAAACATCAATTCGTCAATTGGGCCCAACCAATTACAAATTGAAAAATCAACAATTTCGGGTAAGGTCAAAATCAGAGGGATTTCGTATTGATTATTTTGACTCGCACCATGCTTGCCAGTAATTTGAACATCTATTAGCAAGTTACCCGATTCTAATGAAACCTCAACAATTGGTAATTCCACAAGCATTGTATTGCTTCCTGCTAGAATATCAATTGGATAAGTTAGCCTTTCTGCACCTGGCCAAGTAATGTATAAATCTCCAATAATTGGTGATAATGGATCATCTATGTCAGTCATTACAATCTTGACAAATTCATCCCCGCCACCAAGCACTTTATTTTGAGTAAAGCCTTCAGAATTTACAACTGAGATTCCGATTTCTGGAACTCTATCGGCAACTTCTATTTGACGGCTATTCAATAGTAGACCATTTGCTGAATACAATTCAAATGTCAAATCCGTTAATGGTTGGCCGATTTCCAATGAATAATTGCCAACAAAACAATGATGATTAGAATCATTTTGAGCCACGTATGTGAGATTTGTGACATTGCCTCTTGACACCATTATTGACGGGATTTCTGAGTCAATAAACAAATCTGCATCCAAAACACAACTACGCAGAGCGATGTTTTCTCCACGATAGATTCCATTGGTTGGATGATTTGGTAGCGAAGTCGCCCCAACCCATTGAGAATCATCAACCCCACTCACATGCGGCCCAAACCATGTTGCACTAGCATTGAGGACTTGGCTAATGTTATACTCGGTCAACACACTAATTTGACCGCTTTCGTCTTCTGCGATTGCTTGTAATGCTAGATTTCCTAAATTGGAGGTTGTCGGAATCATGATTGAAGTTTGCCACCTAGTTTGGTCAACTCTACCTGTGCTTTGAGAAATCCAAGTCCCATTTTCTGAAGTGATTCCTCCCCCTATTACCAACCATTTGATTCCAACTGATGTCACATTGATATCGTCTGATGCCGCTACTGTACAAATGAAATTATCACCGCGGGAGTATGCCGTTGAATCACAAATAATCGAATCTATCACGGGAGCTTCATTTACCCAAATGCGTAATTGTTTCAAATTATTTTGTGTATTTCTTTCGGGATATGCAGAACTGCTATTTTGGTAAATTATTCTAATATCGGTCCAGCCTGAATTTTCGGGATAATAGGTTAAATTAAGCAATATTCGAGAACCTGCAATATCTCCTTTAGGCATTGATAAATTGTAAGTTGAAAGTATCTTATTTCCTTGTACATCTTGAATGGTCAATGTTCCATTTGCTTCGGACATTCCTCTATTTTCAATTGCAATTTGAATTGTAGTCAACTCATTAAGGCTAGCATTGGTTAATTGGCGAGCATCCATTATTGATACGTCATGGAAAATATCTGCATAAGCAGACATCTTTGGATCTCCCACTACAACGCCCATCCAACTCGTCAAACGATTAGCCGCTGCATGGGATTCAGCAAGATTGTATCCCATAGCATATGATGGCAGTAATACCGAAGGAGCACCAACTGCGGTAAGATAAGGTTCGTAGACATAACCTTTCAATCCACTAGCACCATCCTCTAACAAATCTGCAACCAAAGATTGACCATAGCCAGTATTCCAATTGAATGAACGGCCACCGGTTGAAACTGCAGTTTCTGCAATAGAACCATCAATCCATTGCATATGTGGCCTTATTGCTCTTAGATTCATTGTATCAAAATAATACGACCCTTCAATCGTAGCGCCTTGAGGTGTGAGTTCCAAACCGATTCTAAATGAAGTTGCATTTTGGTGCGGCCTAAATCTCATAGTTTTACTACTCCATGAATTTGTGATTTGTTTGTCTGAACTACGATTTACCGATAGTAAATTACCACTAGTGTCGTATGCTTCTGCTACTAAGTTGAATTTACCCGCCACTCTTCCTTCCAACATCGCATAGGAATACAAAATCCAAACATGGCTGGTATGATTCTCCGGCATTGACATGTTTGACCATACAGTTGTTGTTTCCACACCTACTCCCGAATATATCTGACAATTCTGAAATATTCCATGTGATATACTCAATACTTCAGCACCTGTTAATGCAACATCCCATATTGAAACAGAGTCTATGAATCCATTGAAAAATGAACTACCGGCCCGATTGGCACCAATTTTGTAAACTTCAAAGTTGTTGAATGAACCTGAAGGCATCGTATTGGTTGCAACCAAATTACCATCAAAATATTGACGAATTGTACCATTGTCAAATACTGTCGCTAGATGTGACCATCTATTGAGTTGAATTTCTGAGAAATCGGTTGTTTGGTTATTATGTAATTTCCAATTACCACTATTGACCATATGCTGGAAAGTAAGATTTGAACCTGCAACATCACCTATTGCAAAAGTAGATGCATATGTTGATTGATTTGTAGTATTGGTCATAACAAATTGAGATATTGTGAAATTCCCCGACCAATCGGTGACATCTACTTTAGCTAAATCGTTTATTCCATCAAAACGAAGACAATTACCCTCTGCACAATTAACCCAATTAGAAGCATCCATTCCAGTTAATGTAAAATCGGCACCGCCAATTGAATCATTAGCGATTGAACCTGAACCTTCTTCAAAATCCCAGTGATGAATTAAACTGTCATTTTGCGGCATTTGTGATGATGAAAGAGTAAACGCTGACGCAGGGATTATCGATTTACTTTGATTTGGCCCCTGCCAACTAAGTTTCAACCCATGAACTCCTCCTCCCTCGAATAACTCTAATCGCAAATCGTGATTTCCAGTTGTCAAGGTCAAATTGGAGGAAATTTCTCTCATTGCATGAACTCCATAATTTTGTACGATACTAACGTGATCTATCCAAAGTTCAGAGCCATCATCACTATTGACATAGAAAGTCCAATCACCTGTTTCGGGAATATTAATGGATGCTGTATATCTTGCCGACCAGTCAAATTTGAAACGATCGTCTAGACCAGGCCATGCTGTAGCGCGACTGGACCAATCTATTGTTGTCTCAATTCTTTCAGCGTCAGCGGACCTACCGGTTAAATCTGGCATAAGACTTGTATTGAATGAAATTCCGGCATTGTCAAAGTATTCCCCCAGTATTCCAGGGGTATATTCAGCATCAATTCCTTGGCAATCTGGAGTAATATCTCCTTTGATAGAAGCATCTCCGTTGCGTTGCGTTGCAGTCGTACGATTCCAATCAAATCCTTCTCCAGTGGCTAAGGAAGGCAAATCATATTGCCAATATTTTGCACTACTTTGATATGATAAATCTTCAGTATCAAAACCAGAATTCGGCAATCTATTTGTATTCCAATTGCCATCATTACTGCCCCAAGAAGCATACCCCATAACATTGCTAATGTTTGTAATGAATTCTGTTTCTTCATCAAAGATTACGGGTAGTCCTAAACTTCCATTCAAAGTAGTATTAGCAGTGTATAAGTCATCATTCCAAAATTTGTATCCAGAATTATTTCGATTAGTAGCCAAATCCAAAACATATGTTCCTCGTTGTCCGAGTGAATTATTTGCTTTTTCTATTAGTCCAAGAGCAGTATCAACTGTATAGCCTGTCAATCTAGTCACTAGATAGAACCCATATTCCTGCCTAGTGAAGACCTCCATTTCTTTACCTGCCAGTGGCCCATATTCGTGGGAAACCCACCAATTGGCGCCAATGCTGGAATTGTATTGACCCCCTAGTAAACTAAATTCTTGGTCAAAACTTGCTTTGTCGTTCCCACCATTTACTCTAAGTGGGATTCCTTTGGTTGTAACTAAGTAGTTTAGTGTATTTCCTAATGACCTATTGTTTAACATTTCAAAGAATGGTAGCATGAAAAATGTTTCAAATTGTTCTCGATTAATCGTCTCACCAGTAGGAGTTCCACTATCATTGAAAATGAATACTCTATCCATCGAAATATTTCTTGCATTAACAAAAGCCCAGCCAATTGTTTTACTTGCTTCCGAATTATTGTTTATCAATACACCAACATCTGAGTAGTCGATTACTGTTAGCAGGTCAAAACCGTCTGGTATTGCAATATTTTGCCATGGTGTTTGATTCCATATTTCATCATCGGTACTAGCATGAAAACCATTGAATGCTTGTTTTAACGTCCAAGGGTTTTCTTCATCAACTAATTCTATTTCTCCATTTACCACATTATCTAACATCGGAACCATTACCGAATTCGCAATCATAACGATTGCAAAGAAGATGGCGCTGCGAATTAGACTCACATTTGTTGGGTAAGCGAGTAAGGTTTAGCCCTATCGGGAAGTATAGTCAATAAATACGGCTCTCGGCTTTACAATAAGATAATAAAAACGACTATTTTAGAAGGTTTATTGTTAAAATTGGCGAACTTAATATGTAGGGTGGCCCCTCCTGCTTGAACTGATGGCAGAACTATACATGGCAAGAACCTGCAAATGGGGAGTTCTCAAGGTTGTAGGCGGAGAGGTGTGGAACTACACTGCTGATGCACTAATCACTCCTGCAAATAATCGCCTATCTGGTCGTGAGGGAATGGATGCCCTAATCCATGCAAAGGCTGGGCAGGAATTAACAGATTTCACTAGAGAGATCTG
>JABIGP010000064.1 GCA_018650105.1 Methanobacteriota archaeon | reverse complement strand
CCTCCATCATCCATTTTTATTTCCATTCCTTGTTGTCCGAGAGGACATCCTTGGATAGAATCCCATTCATACTTGACTTCAAGTTCTTGAGTTGTTGGATGCCAAGCGACGAAGGATGGATCGTCTGATGTGATGAGGAGTGTTGATAGATGTGACTCAGGGTCATTGATATGCCCATTCATGTCAACCTTTGTTGAAATGTCACACATTACTGAAGGAACAGGTTCTGCAACAATTGTTGGAACACCGTTTGCGAGTTTGAATCCATCTGTTCCAGATGAAACCTGCCAATCTCCAGTTTGACCTCTTGCGTCAACTGTGCGTGTGCGAATATCATACCATCCTGCTGACATCTCAAGAATTGGGGAAATCACATATTCTCTTCCTTCATTAGGCGTCCCTTCATAGACTACCGATTCTCCACCGGAAACGATTTCGGAAATCCATTGGTTAGTACCTGTTTCTGAAACTTCAATATCAAAGGACATTGTGTGTATTGTATCAACAAAGTCATTCGCATCACCCTTTGCTAGGACTGTAAATTGATTTCCGCGTTCAATGGTATTGCTATCCACTACTAACGCTTTCTTTGACAATGGAGCTCTATCATGGTCAAGTTCCTGCAATGCCACATTGTTGGCACTATTTGTTTCATCCACCAAGTTCTTTAATCGAACTCCGAATGTAGTCTTCCATGCATTGGATGGAAGAGATGATGTATCAAATGTTACTTGAGCAGTTTGTGTTGCCCCCATGTTTAGATTGTTAAGAGAAACGGTATCAATTGCAATTTCGTTTATTCCGCTCTTGTAAAAGAATTCAATATCTCCACCCGCAGTATAATCCAAGTCACCTACATTTCTTATTGTGGACTCTAAAGTAAGGAGGTCTCCTGTTACATATCCTGCTGAACCTTCAGGATTGGTGATTTGAACTTGACCTGGAGTGATATCCATCTTTGGACCCATTGTGGAATCGATTGCATGGTAAACGTGTGCAGATGTACCACCTACGGATACACTGTTTCCAGACATCAATACTCCGATAACAATCGCCTTAGATAATCCACCTGGTACTACGGCAGTAGGAACTGAAGACCAAGTTACAGATTGTGAAGTTCCGGTTGGAGTGACACTTGCAAATGATGTACCTGTTCCAGAGGACTTTGCTTTGTAAGTATCTCCAGCGGTTAACCAACCCATCCAGCAGTTGTAACCGTGTGGGATACCGCTTGTGTAAGAATATCCAGTACAATCCTTGTCAACAAGAGCCGCGTATAGTTTCATATTGCTGGCTGCACTTCCAGATCCAGTGTATTTGTATGAAATGTCAATATCATAAGTTGCTCCACTTTGGCTAATAGATGCACTCATTCCGTAATCGTTAGTAGCAGAATTCATTCCGCCTCCATTTGAAAATAATGTGTCATATGTATCGTAATTTGCTGAAGCACCGCCTTGGTTCTTATCTGTGCGGTCACCGAAGTAAGCATCAGGTGCACCACCAGTTGACCATGCCCAGTTGTATGGCGCAACATTTCCTGCACGTGCAGTATCAGTATCGCCATATGAAGCAGACATGTAAGTGATGTAGACATATTCATCAGGGAAATTGTTTTTCAAAAGATGGTGAGTATCAGAACCTCCACCGGTCTTTGAACAATGTCCACAATTATCTGAAGAAATATATTGTCCAAAGACAACATGTCCCGGACTTGTTGCTGATGAAGCGTGTTCAATAATCGGTTCATCTTCAAGAATTTGTTCAGATTCAAATGCATTCAATTGAGTCGTAAATCCAGTAGCTAAACTGCCTAAAAACAGTCCAATAATTGTTAGGGCTAAGAGACGCGCTGGCATATTCATGCTTCCCCGTCTATCTAGACGGTATTTTAAAGCGTCGGATAAATGTCAAAATATTCTACTCCATAACAAACAAGAATATTTGTGGAAATGGAACTTAGTAGAGCGTTTATAATATTATTTTTAATTAATCAATAGATTTCCAATAAAGACCAATATGTTAAGCGGAATTGTTGTAATGTGAAGCCATCTCGCAGTGACAATGGATGATAGTGATTGGGTAGTTCTTTGTGAGCCAGAAGGGAAAATCTATGTGGTAGAGTTATCCGAAGGAGTTAGCAAAATCAAAGGTATTGGAGTGATAGATACAAAGGCTACATTGGGAGAGTTAAAGATTGGTGATTCAGTTCAATTTGGCAACAAATCATTCACAAGAGTAGCCCCTCGACTACCTGAATTAAATCGAGGTATGAAACGTAGAGCACAGACTATTTCTTCCAAAGATGCAGGTTTATTCATCGCTAAATTAGGAATTGGCCCTGGCGATCGTGTACTAGAAGCTGGCCTAGGTAGTGCAGGCCTTTCCATGCATATTGCTCGTTCATTAGGCGATTCAGGAGTTCATGTCACTGTTGAGCCTCGAACTGAACACGCTGACGTAGGACTTGAAAATTTGCGTAGAGTTAAGGAAATGTGGACACAATTCCCAACCCACCATCATGTTGAAGGTTTTATTGAAGAAGTAGTGGATGAAATAAAACAACACTGTGATACCTTTGATGCAATTATTCTTGATTTACCGCAACATGTTCCGGCAATAGAGGCTGTTGCCCCGTTGCTTTCACTAGGTGGTAGAATAGCATGTTATTGTCCTGTAACAAGTCAAGTTGAAGCGGCTTGGAAAGCCTGCGAAAATGCGGGATTAGAAGTGGAATGGGCAGGCGAATTGATGGAGCGAAAATGGGGTATGGCAAGCAAAGGAGGAATGCGTCCAGTCAATGGAGCGTTTGGCCACACTGCATTCCTGTTATTTGCTTATAGAAAGCAATAATTTGAACGTAATAATCATTCGATGACTCTAATTTTATTGTCACAAGATGGGCAACTGAACCTGAATGGTGGTGTTGAGCCGCGAGGGACGCCTAACCTGCTATCGCAACTTGGACAAGATACTTTGTTATCATCGCTCATCCTACATTCATTATAGCCAAGTTCTTCTTCTGCCTCTTCCTCTTCTTCTTCAACATCTTCCTCATCCTCATCTTTTGTTGATGAATCATTGTTTTGCGATGAATTATTTCTCATCATTCTAACGACAACCAAAAGGAGAATTGCTGTAATCCAACCCGCAGCCATCGCATTGATGCTCGCACTATTACTCATTGATAGTCCGAGAGGAAGTGAAATGCCAGATGGCGGCAATTGAGGACCTTCAATTTCTACTGTAAATGTGGAGGAATCATCTAGAATCGTGCTTGAACCTACTTGACTGATTGACCTAATTGTCAATTCAGCATGGCTTTTAGTGCTGACTAGTGAGTTGAATTGGACTGAGAAATCGACTGATTGGCCTGGACCGAGGGCATATTCAGATGTAATTACTTGATCTGACATACGCTGCCATTCAATAGAGAATAATCCATCACCTATTCCAATTACCGACAAGTTCCCTGAAATATCTGAGTTTGCTTGATTTGATAAGGTGATAATCATACTAGAACCGCCAGAATTAGGAACTGTTAATTCACTATCTCCTATAGTGATGAAGACCAATCCAGCATTATCCCATACCGGTTCAACAGTATATACTTCTGCAACTTCCTCTAGGAAAGTTGTTCTTGCACTGGAAGTTACTCTGAAAGTGAAATACGAATTTCCTGCAGCTGCATTTTCTGGTATGACACATGCCCATGTAATCGCTTGACTTGATGCACCTGCATCCAATGATAATATTTCAGAAATGCCACAATCAAAATCACCAACTGTTGTCAACAGTAAATCATCAATTCCTGTACCACTATTGGTGACCACGACACTTCCGTAAATTGTTTCGCCTGGTTTTGCACTATCTACATCGGAAATTACTGTAATTGTTGCACCTGCTTGTAATGACTCAATTGTCAGATTCATAGAATCCATGATAGTTGTGTCAGAAGATGATGTAACTAACAATGAAATAATCACTCCTTCAGCAGGAGCGCCAGAAGCGGCCTCTCTAACACCAAGAGTAATTCCTGAGGATTCTCCTGCATCCAAACTTAGAGATGTGGAGGACAATGCAAATTCAAACCATTGTGATGCCCCATTATCCTGTAGGGTAATGTGGAGAGTGTCTGATGTGGTTCCAAGGTTTGTCACATCAAAGGAGAGTTCAGCACCTGATATTGGTCCAGCAACCAATCGACTTGTAGTTCCAGAAAGTAATACTTCGACCTTTTGTGAAATTTGTAAATCAAGTGAGAGGCTTGCAGATGTCCCATTTCCTCCATAGGAAAATGTTAGCATATGTGAACCTGCACTAGTACTTGAGAGTATTTCTACTGTAATATTTACCTGTGAATTCTGTCCGGCTGTTAATTGTAAATTTGTATGACTTAATTCTACTTCAGCCCCTGCTGGTAATCCAAATAGAGATGCAACTAGGTTGAGATCTTGTGTGCCTGTGTTGATCAATTGCACTGAGACAGTTGATGATTGGCCTGGTGTTACTGATATTCTTCCATCTATTGGTCCATTCATCTCAAGTGAAGCAATTGGTAATACTTCAACGCTCAAAATTGCTGAAACTGTTACGGATGAATAGGTAATTGAAAATTCTTGTATTAGTTGACCTATTTGGCCAATGTCTGCATCTGTTGAAACAGTCCAAACTCCTACTTGACCGGTTTCAACGAGTACGCCGGAAGATGAGATAATAGTAGTTGTCAAACCGTTATTATTTGCGACATCCAAGTAATATGTGACTGTATCAGAACCGGTGTTATTGACTCTAATCTCATATTCATAAGCGATTGCTGGAGTTACTGAAATTCCTCCTTCAGGAAGGACCATTGAAAAATCAACAAATTCATCAATTTCAATGGTAAAAGAAAATGTTCCGGCTGTTATTGTTAATTCGTTATCAATATCTGTTTCTGCATCAATTGTGAAATCACATGATGACGAAGCGGTAGCATTCTCTGCAACAACGACTTGCACATCAATGTCCTTTGATTCGCCTGAATCAAACTCGTGTGCTGTTGTCTCGATTAGAGATGCTACGCAAGGGCCTGCATCAACGGTTAATTGCATGGAATAATTTTGTTGTCCATTTCCTAAATTGGTAGCCTGTATCGTTGTATTTGTTGCTTGTGATGCAAAGAAATCTTGATCTTGAGACAAGAATGCAAACGAAACCTCATATTCTTCAGTGACTTCAATTACAAGTAATGTTGATGTGGAAATGTTTCCACCTGTTGATGCGATAAAGAGCCTGAATCCATAATAATCTGGTTCTGCATTAACTGGAACCTCTACTTGAAGAAGCGATTGAACAGAGGTGCCTGCTGCAATATTGCTCAATTCATCTGTTTGCCAGAATACGTTCCAATTTACTGGCAGGTTACCACCAAGACCGTTTGGTTGAATCGAATTAGTGCCGTTACCGGTGCCATTTCCAGTTCCATTCCCAGTACCGTTACCGGTGCCATTTCCAGTGCCGTTACCGGTTCCATTTCCAGATGAACCGCTACTGCAGCCGATCAATGTGTATAGACAAATTTGTATTGAATTAGAATCAATTGCAGTTCCATTACTTGACAATGTTCCAGTCATGGTGATATTTCCAATGCTTATTGGCAACCATGTTGTCGAAAGATTTGCCATGGAGACTGTTCCGTTTTGTGTATCATTCCAAGACCATACCTGTGTTCCTAATTCATCTTCTGCTACCACTTCTAATAGATACGACACATTGGATTCAAGTGGACTAATTTCAACGCTGACATTCATTGCACCATTAATCAAATCATGAGAACTTCCATTTGTCGGTTGAGTGAACATTAGAGTTTCATTGCCGCTAGCTTCATCCCATGGTTCAACGACAGTTGTTTTATTTTGCCACCATGTTGTCAAATCAGGTTCGTACTCAACATCGAGGAGGAATGTGTCTTCAACCGAACCATAATTCCAAGCATTGAAAGTTAAATTGGAGATTTCACCCTGTTCAAATAAAATATCTCCAGAATAATTATTTTCTAACATCGGTTCATATGATGGTGCAACTGAAACAAATACCGTAGT
>JABIGP010000210.1 GCA_018650105.1 Methanobacteriota archaeon | reverse complement strand
TAGTATGAATGGAACTATCGTGATAGATGGATCTTGGGAATCTAACCTAGTTGATGAGCCGGTCACTTTCACTATTGAAGATGGTTTAGTAATTGATGTCAAAGGGGGCGCAATAGCAGCTTCAATACGCCAAGAGTTTGGTGAAGCAGCAAGAAGACAAAATACAAAATATAGGGAAAATGTTTGGACTGTTGCAGAATTTGGTTTCGGAATGAATCCGATGGCAAGATTACTTGGAAATGTTCTTGAAGATGAAAAACGATTGGGTACCTGCTATTTTGCTGTTGGAGATAATACCTCATTAGGTGGCTCGGCAGCAGTAGGAATCCATATCCCAGGTGTACTAAAAAATGCAAGTGTATGGCTAGATGATACACCGATTATCGAAAATGGCAAGATGTTGGTTTGATTAAAAACCAGCATTTGGAGAACCGCAAATAGGGCAATGCCTCCAATTCGGATCTAATCCAATTCCACAGCCACGGCATAATACTCCTGAACGAATAGTAGGTTGTATTGGCGATTGTGGCTGATTCCAACCCTGTTGTGGTTGCTGTTGTGGTTGTTGATTCCAGCCTTGTTGTGGTTGTTGTTGTCGCTGAGGTTGTTGATTCCAGCCTTGTTGTGGTTGTTGTTGTCGCTGAGGTTGTTGGTTCCAGCCTTGTTGCGGCTGCTGTTGTTGCGGCTGTTGATTCCAACCTTGTTGCGGTTGTTGATTCTGTATTGGTCTTGGTTGAGGGATTACAACTTCTTGATGTTGAATTGGCTGGGATTTTTCTCCAAGTGGCTTACGAACAGGGGCAACAGGCCTTGGTAGTGCTGCTGCTTTCTCAGCAGCAGCAGATGACATAAATTCTGAAAGTGAAACAGAACCATCACCATCGGTATCTGCTTGTGCATGCAGGGCTGTGGCTTCTTCTATTGTAGTACCAGTTGCTTCTGCCAGTTCTTCTATTGATAACTGGCCACTTTCATCGGTATCGGCAGCAATAAAATGCTCTGCAGCACTAACAAATTCTTCTTTTTCAGGCTCACTTTCTTCTGGCACTATTGCAATCGGTTGGCTTTCCGGCTCTATTTGTTGAGGGGTTTCTTCAACAATCTCTTGAACTACTTCTGGTTGAACTTCTTCAGCAATTACTTCTTCTACAATTACTTCTTCTACAATTACTTCTTCAACGACAGGTTCTTTCTTCTCTTCTGAAACTACACTGAAAGCTCCAGCAAATGCATCCTGTGTGGCTTTTTCAACTTCATTTTGATTCTCAATGTTTACTTGAATTGGTTGTTCAATTTCCTCTTCAATTTCAGGTAATGTTACTTTGCTTGTTTCCACTGGTAAAGGAACAGATTCCTTGCTTGGAATTGGAACATTAGTAGTCTTTGGAATTGGAACTGATTTTACTTCTTCTTTTGTTGTCTGTGTTGTTGTGGTTGGAAGTGCAACTACAGCAGAAGATGCGGCATTACCGCTTGCAAGAGTCGTGATTGGAAGTGCATGGCCCGCTACATCTAAAGAAGCAATTAATTCGTTTGCAATTGACAATAATGCAATTTCATTAGACCCTGGATTAGCAACTAGTGCCTCAAACTCATTGACATATCGAGTTACTTCACCTGCACCACCAGTAGTATATGCAATCGCTAATAACTTTAGAACATTCATCGGGTCTGATATTTTCTTCAAGGCTTCAAAATCTGCACCTGATGATTCTCTCTGGCAATTACCTGCGCCCTCTCCTTGTGAATTTTCAAGCCCAAGGTAATTCAACAGTGGGTCTGTAATACTCAAGAGTGAAAGATGACCTGCAACTAAATAGTAAATTTCTCCACCTTCGCATTGCATTCGCTGGCTAGCAGCTTCAAAATCAAATTCTCCAGGAGTTAGAACAATGTCTGATAATTTAGCAAAGAAATTCTCCATCGCTTCGATTCTTCCCATTGCCATCATTTGGTAAACAGCATCGGATGTATCTACAACACCGAAATATGCAGCGGCCTCATCGACCTCTATGCCTTCCGGCATAACTGCTCCCTCAGGTACTGCACTAGACATTTTCAACCCTCTCAATTGTTTGCGACCTTAGTCTCCTTCTTATGGATGATGCCGTCGGGAACTCCCTTTTGGAAGATATTATTGACACTTTATCTACTCCGTCCTAAGTCAAAAATAGCCCTTGATTGTTGGGCTGTCCATCCAGTTTCTTGAAGTTGCATCATAATTGACCTTTGTTCATCACCGTCTGCTAAGGCTTGTTTAACCCAATTTGCTGCTGATTCTCTATCTGCAGTTTGATGACTTTCAAAGATGCTGAGATCGACTCTCATCGTAGCCTTTCTCTTTGTCTTCTTAGCAACTTTCTCTTCTCCATTTTCGTTTTCTGAATCATCATCTTCTGCACTAGATTTTGAATTTTCTTTAGCTTTGTTTGCACCAGGTGGACCTCTATTTGGACTCGCCTTTCCAGGTGGACCTCTGCTTGGACTCGCCTTTCCAGGTGGACCTCTGCTTGGAGGCATTGCTGCAGGCCTGTCCGAACCTCTACTTGGTGGGTTTCTCGCAGGACTCTTCTTCGGAGTACTTCTCATTGAAGACATGAAGTCATCTTCATCATCATCATCGTACCAATCCTCATCATCGTCGTCATCGAAATCATAATCGTCATCTCCACGGACCAGTCTCATTATGATTACAATGACTACTAATAATCCGATTACCCCTCCAATGATGCTAATAAACGCCGTCTTGGAAATACCCATTATTGTTGAAGATGAACCGGTATCGGTTGCTTTTTCTTTAGGACAACCATCATCATAACCATCTACACCTTTGTGAACATCAATACAGATATCATAGAAGTCAAAGACACCATCACCATCACTATCAAATTCTGTAGCGTGGCAACCAAACTCGTTTACTTCGAGTTTCATATTTGGATGTGTGTCAGGACAAAGGTCTGGATTAGTTCCTGAGGCATTATCTCCGTATCCATCAGTATCTCTATCTTCCCATTGAGTTGGATTATCACGTAGTGAAATTGGTTCAAATTGGTCTCTCCAGCCATCGCCATCATCATAGCAACCAAGGAAATCCTCGAAAGACAAACCATGCTCTTCAGGGCATTCGTCTGCATTTTCGCCGAGTAAATTGTCACCATATCCATCACCATCTTGGTCATGCCATTGTGTTGCATCAAGAGGGAAGGCATCACCGCTTTGGTTTTCTCTTAATCCGGTAGTAGAATTAACTGTATAGGAATAATTTCCTTTCCAACCATCGCCGTCGATATCCGTATCTAATGCGGTTTCATCAACACAGCCATCTGAATCTACTGGGAAACCAATCGCAGTGTCTGGACATAAATCTAAATCATTGTTGATTCCATCAGAATCATCATCTTTTTGTGAATCTCCACAGCCATTTGCATCTACAGCCTCTCCAACTGGAGTGAATGGACACAGATCTACTGGGTCAAACACAGTATCACCATCGGTATCTGTTGTTTGTTGGGTTAGGCTACACCCATATTCATCCACATCCTCCTCAAATTCAGTATCTTGGCATTGGTCGGCATCATTCATTACACCATCTTGGTCATCGTCCAATTGATTTTGGGCACAACCATTAGCGTCGACTACTAAATCAAAATCTGTATTCGGACACTGATCAAAGTCATCATAGACCGAATCAAGGTCATCGTCTTCAGCATTAATCAGAGGACAGCCCATTCCATCTGTGCCATTGAAAACTCCAACATCAAGAGGGCATTCATCCCCTTCAAAACCATCGGCTTCATCACCAAAGCCATCACCATCGGTATCATACCATTGGGTTTTTTCCAATGGGAAATCATCTTGTGAATCCATCCAACCATCGCCATCGGTATCTGGACAACCTGGGAATGGTTTTGTTGAATTACCCCACTGCCCTTCACAGCCATCTAATACAAGTCCTGCACTATTTGTACCATTGTAATAAATCGTCCATTGGTCTGGATAGCCATCAAAATCACTATCATTGGCCGCAGCTATTCGGTTAGGGAAATAATCAGGGTTTGTAGCTCCCTCTGAGTTATTATCTCCGAATCCATCACCATCAGAATCTGCCCATTGGGTTGAATCATTTTCCCAAGCATCAGCACCACGTGATACATTCCATTCAAGGAATGTCCCCAATTCTGAAGGATTACTTGCTCCGTCACCATCGCTATCAAGGCAACCAAATCGGTCACGCCAAGAAGAGCCCCAATCCCATGGACAGTTATCTCCACTTATTGGG
>JABIGP010000006.1 GCA_018650105.1 Methanobacteriota archaeon | reverse complement strand
AATCCAGGGAACTGAAGTTCAGGAGGTTCGTATGGGTCTCTACCCAATGCACGGTCTGCACTTCTTCTTAGCAGTGAATGATACAATCCTTCTGTATTCTCTCTCAAGATTGTCATATCCACCATGCCCGGTTGCCAAACTTGAGTAAATTTGCCATGAATTTTGTGTGGCACACCTTCATAGAGTTTGATAGGTCTAACATTTGCGTATAGGTCCAAGCCACTTCGCATACCTAAAATCACTGAACCACCGGCGAGGTCGCCATTTGGTAATGTTGCACCCGGATGGCCGATTGCGCCCAAATAGATTGCATCAGCCTCATCTCGACAAAATTCAAATGACCCTTCGGCCCATTCTTCTCCAGTATCCAGATAGTTCTTACCGCCACATTGAATTACGGTTTGCTCAAAGCCAATATTTGTATTTGCTTCAATGGTATCAAGGATTCTTTGGGCCTCTAAAGCCACCTCTCTACCAGTGCCGTCGCCCGGCAGAATTGCAATGCGATAGTCACTCATGATTTCCTTGCAAAGGCAACCCCTACATGAACGCGCCCCTAAAAATTGAATGGGATAGCAGTTGGCCTCTTTATTAGCAACTCCCAAATTGTCAGCAATATTCTCGGCGGATACATGAGGGCAGCGTCCACTGCACCACCACCATTGACACACATTGAGCGCAGTCAATCACTACTGCAATGGAAAGAAAGGTAATTGTGCGGAGGCATTCTTCATAGGCCGTCATGACCGAGTAGGACAAACATGGGCGAGGATGTAAACAACAATTCTGAAAAACAAATACACCTCAATTCACTCCCTGAGGAAGTTCAGAGACTTGCAGATACAATGGCTGGAATTGACCCTGATTGGAATTTACATCAATGGATGACCGACCAAGCAAATATGACTCTAGATATTATCTCAATGGATTTGAACCGAGAACGATTGTCAATTGAGCAAAGATTGCACAGAGTAGAGGCTATCGCTCAGCGATTAGAGCCGCAACCAGACAGGGATATTGATCCAAATCAAAGAAATCTTTTCGACTGCTTTGACCTAAACAATGGACACGGAATTAGAGGCCTTGGCCAAAGAGCAGCTGAGCCAAATGAGAAAATACCAATTGAACTGGACGATGCAATTCATCCGGCTAATGCCTTTCTTAATTTCCTGCCAGAAGGGCACGGGGATGACCCTTTACTGGCAATTGCTTGCCAACTGATGCTATTCGTAGTTGAAACAGAAATGGCAAAAGGAGAGCCAGTTGCAACATTAGATTCTATTATTGATGGGATGACTGAGAAAGGAGTAAGCCTCGAAGAATCAGAAGAAGCATTAGAACATCTCCTTTCAACTGGTGGTTTGGTTGAAGTTGATGATGACTGCTTTATTCCTCTCGTATAATTGAAGGGGAACCCTGAACTCCCCAACCCATTGCTTGATATGGTTCAAGCACTGAATACATAGTATGGGAATAATAAAATCAGTAGCGATTGGATTTTTGGTAATGATGATTCTCCCAGCCTTCGGGTTTGACTTTGTATTTGCCTTGGGCATCTCAATCACTTCCGCGTTTTTGGCAGAATCATCACATCATAGAAGCCAGCAAAGAAAATTATTGAATCAGAGCCACTCTCTCCGCAATCAACTAAATGATTCGGGAAGAGTGATTTTTCAATTACAAAATGAATTGTCTACTACCAATACAAATCTCACTCTAGCGATTAATGAAATTCAAAGAAGAGATGCAATAGGATCTCCTGCCACCAGACATCTATTGGCGAGACAAGAAGAAGCGATAAATGCACAAACATCTGCAATAGAAGCGCATAGCGGAAGAAATGATGACACCCTTGATGGAATGAATCGTCTATTGATGATGCAGGCCCAGCAAACCGCAAAAATGCAACAAACATTAGTTGATGTATTGAATAATTTATTGCACGAACCTCGCCAAAATGTTACTATGCAAGATAGCGTTTTAGTTCAAGAATCAAGTACCAAGCCAGCGATTTCAGCAAATATTGCTTCTGCACCTGATTACAGTTCTCTCGTTTTTGCTGAATAATTAATACAACAAGAAAATTGACAACCCTAGGCGCCCTGCCGTTGTTATGGCGATGACAAAAAAACAAGCCGCTCAAAGAATTCTCGACTCCATGGAAAGTGAATCGCGAAGAAAAAGCCGCACTATTATTTCGTTAATTCCTGCCCTTATTACAACTGCAATCATTGCAAAATATTATTCATTACAAGTTGCCATTGGTTGTTTATTATTACTTTTAGCAATTATTCAATTTAGCCATGAAAGAATGGGAAAGGACATCGAAGAGAGTAAAAACGCAGCATTCAATTCTCTAGGATGGGAAACAGAAGAACTTACAGAGAATCTAATATCCAAATTAAATAAAATTATTCAAAAATAAGAGTGAATATTATGTTTCATGATGCCTATACATTAGAACGATTACTGAAGCGGCAAAAATCCTTGACCTTTGAGATAACTGTTGTAGCATTATCAACAATATTTACTCTAATCGTTGGCATAATACAATATACGTACTTATTCTTCATCACCTTTGGTTTGTTTTGTATTTTGATATATCTTGTTAGGAATCAATATCGAGTTGCAATTTGGATTGATGAAGTATTACAGAGAATGGATTTTTCTTTACTGCAATTTGAAGATATCTCTACGCGAAGTTTAGTTGAAAAGAAGTTAACCAAATTATTTGGAAACATTCCCCAGCGCATTACATCAAATTCAGAAATGTCTCGTACTAGGGGTGGCGATGAAAAGGGGCCAACTTGGGGGAAGCAGGATGGTGAATTAGGCGAAGTTGTTACTTACAGAGATGCTATTGAGCAAGGCAAGGTTTTCGATGGCCTTGAAGGGGAACTATCCGATGCTGAAAAGATGCTTAGAAATGCTGATGAAAAATATTCCGAAATGGCACAACAACGCTGGGAGACATCACAAAGCAATGACTCAGATTTGATAGAGGCTGGAGTTGAGACTCTAGCAGAATTAGTGACTACTGATTTCTTTGAAAAGAATTCAAAAGATGGCGCAGTTGAAGAATTGATGGGGAAAAACTCCGAATGAGGCATCCATTGAATAGGTAAGGCCAATAAGGGAAATCATTTGCATTAAATCATGAAGGTCAAAGCAATTCTTGTTGCAGGCGGTTATGGCAGTCGGTTATTTCCCTTCACTAAATACACTCAAAAAACAATGTTGCCCTTGTTTGAAAGGCCAGTAATTGATTATGCACTCGGAACTATTAGGAGATCCGGCATCAAGGATATCACCATTATTTCAAATCAATTTATCGGTCAAATTGCAAAGCATGTTGGTGCTGGTTTCAAAGATGAAAAGATCCATTATGTGATGGAAGAAACTCCTTCAGGAGTTGCCGGAGCATTGAGTTTAGCAAGGCCACACAATGAAGATTGTAAATTGTTAATTTATTTCTCTGATAATATCACAACTGTGGAAATGGATGAGGTTGTTGAGCAATTTGATTCCTCACAAGGAAACCCCGGATGTGTACTATTGGCAAGGGAAGAGAAGAATCCAGAAGCATTTGGAGTTGCAGTGTTAGGCGATGATAACAAAGTGATTGATATCGTTGAAAAGCCGACGAATCCCCCTTCAAACTTAGCGATAGGTGGAATCTATCTATTTGATGAAAGGTTTTGGCAATTCCTCGATGAGGGTGTAGCTGAAAAAGGAGATGGTTTCTCAATTTCAGATGTCACTCGCCGTTATGTAAAAGATGGTAGTGCGTCACTGATAACTGTTGGAGAAGAAACTTGGGTTGATTGTGGAACTGCTGAATCATTACTTCAAGCATCTATTATGGCTAGAGATGGTAAGTT
>JABIGP010000144.1 GCA_018650105.1 Methanobacteriota archaeon | reverse complement strand
ATGATAATCCAATATAAATACACGTAATTTTCTTACAAATAGAATGCTCTAATGGCGACGGTTTACAAATGACAAAAAAATAACATTTTCATAAAACACCGAAAACACCGTTTTTTGAGGGTTTGTTAGAATTAAGCCGGCGGCGCGGTTATATACGATAGAGTGGGTGGTAAGGATACTCCCGGCAACGGGTACGGAGGACAAAAATATGCAAAATGAAAACCGAAATGATGAAGCTGTAAGCCCGGTCATTGCTACCATTCTAATGGTTGCGATCACTGTGGTACTTGCTGGTGTACTGTATGTCTGGGCTGCAAGCCTAGCAGAAGGTAACACCGACGGAAACCTAGCTCTCTACGCCTTTGGCGCAGAAGACGCAAATGGTGCTGTGACTGAAGGAACTGACGACAACTTGGTTCGTGTAACAATGAGCCAAGGTGGCGACTTGAACTGGGCTTCTATCTCAGTCAAGATCTCTGTCGACAACGCAGCTCCTGTCACATGTGACAACCCTGGAGTAACTGGCGGTGCTTGTGGACTTGTAGAGTTCGGAGCAACTGGAGACAACTTCTGGTCTGTTGGTGACGGTGTAACAATCGTTGAAAGCGGACAAGACCTATGTACATCAGGTACATGCTCTGTTGAAGTTACCATCACAGATACTCGTGAAGGAAAGACTCTAGACACATCTTCTGCAATCGCAGAGTGAAGTTAGTTTCTGACTAAAACATCAATTCAATAAAAAACGGATTTCTGCGGAAATTCGTAATTCGCCTCTTCGATGGCTGCGGTCGTCGGAGGGGCTTTTTTTATTTTTAGAATAACTCAAACCCTTGCAAAACTTGAATGAGTTTAGTTAGTCTCTTTTACTAAGTAATTCTCTAACATCGCTATGTTGTTGCCACATGTGAAGTGATTGCCCCCTTGCAGACTTTGCAAGAGATAACAGCAATATTTCACTACCAGAGTATACTGTGTCAAATGGAGAGAGGTAAGGAATTTTCAGTCCAAACCGTCCATTGACCCATGCGAGAATACTAATCGCTTCAGCAACTGACAATATCAAATGAAACAATGAGAGTGATTCTGCAGCAGGTGACTGACCAATGGCTATGCTGATCCAACGAGTCAATGCAGCCACTGCAAATCCACCATATAGCAAGGGTGAGATAATATGAAAATATGATTCTCTTCTAAGAATTGTTGAAAATACCCCGAGTCTCTTATCAAAATATCTGGAGCGCTTACTGAGTAGGAGGCGCTGTAAACCCTGGCCCCTACGTATTTTCTGCCGCCTTTGGCCTTTCAAAGTCGGAGGCGCCACATCTTCAAACCAAACATTTTCATCAACGATACTTCGTAATCCTTGCAGGCGAACAGAAGTAGCAATTTGCGCATCATCAGCATTTGCAGAAGTATTCAAGTCTAATGAAGAGACAAGTTCAGTGCGCCAAATCATGCAAGAACCTTCTAAAAACGGTGTACTATCTACTTTTGACTCAGCAATACGTAATGCATCGAATGTTTTGCGATGGCCTTTCTCTTCATTCCTCGTTCCAATTCTTCGTGGTAGTGCACCAACAGCTCCAATTGTTTGGTCTGAAAACCAACCAAGTAATCGGTTGATAGCTTTCGGCGAAAGAATCGCATCAGCATCGGTCATACAAATGAATTCAAACTTACCTGCAGTTCGTATTTCTTCAATCGCCTTAGCAACAGCTGCAGTTTTCCCCAACCTCACTGGCATCTCAATCAATTGAAAAGAAGAAAACGCATCCGGATTATCATCAATCCATTCTTTGCAAAGTGATACAGTTTCATCTGATGAATTAGAATCAATAACCATTAGGTTATATGGTCCAGCAAACTGTTTAGATAGATCGTTTAATTTTTCTTCAATAATCATCGCTTCATTCCAAACCGGAAGTAAAATAATACAATTATCAGTTTCTTGTTTTGGATTTTCAGGGTATTCAAGTTGGATTTTATTCCATTTTTTCATGGACCACCAATGCCTAGCAAATGGTACTGTTGCTGCAAACCATAGGCTTGCTTCAATCACCATTGGAGCTAGCACCATATTTGCCTTGACAGGGGATTGTGATTTGAGCCCTTGCCTAAAAACACAGCAATAAACGACAATTCTCCTTACATCTTTAGATTGCAAGACAGATTGCATCACATTATGAGGCGGGT
>JABIGP010000067.1 GCA_018650105.1 Methanobacteriota archaeon | reverse complement strand
GATTTGCATTCCAATTCCGCCACCGCCAGCGGCTGCTTTGATAATCACTGGATACCCGATTACAGAAGCCAATTCACTGGCTACTGCGGCATCTGATATCGGTTCGGATGACCCTTTTGCTGTTGGTAGTCCGGCAGCCTCCATTGCTGCTCTTGCCTCTATTTTGTCACCAAGTAAAGTGATCACTTCGGAACTTGGACCAATGAACGTAATTCCTTCCTCAGCACAACGTGCAACGAATGCAGCATTTTCAGCAAGGAATCCGTATCCCGGATGAATAGCATCACACTGTAATTCTTTAGCCGCAGTAATTACATCCTCAATGTTTAGATATGAATCTAGGGGGTTTGATTTGTAATTAGCATAAGCGAAATCAGAAAGACGTACTGGCAGAGATAATCTATCTTCTCTGCCATGGATAATTGCTACTTCAATTCCCATATCTCTTAGCGCCCTCAATATCCTTAGTGCTATTTCTCCGCGATTAGCAATTAGAACACGTTTGAATCCCATATTTCTCTCGAAGTGAATCTATCCTATGATGCCAACGGTTGTGAAATTACACTGCAATTGGTTTTTCCGAGTGAGTTTAATGGCTGAATATAATTTATTGTTGGGCGATTTTTGACACAAAAACAGTCATTATTGATGCGGAATGCACATAAGGTTTTTCTAGTAGTAAACTACTGTAGTAATATGGCGCAAGTTAAGAAAACTGGAGCAGAGGTCCTCGACGAATTAGCTGGAAAGGATTTGAACAAGAGCGGCCGCGTAGTAAATTTAGTAATATGTGGTAACTCAAAATTTTATGATTACTCATGGTTAGAAGAACAATTAGAGAATTGGGTATTGTATAATGAATACCCCGATTTAGTGATATTAGGCGGAGCGAGTGGTGTTGATTTTATTGCCGAGCGTTGGGCCGATAACAACAATATTCCAATCGCGGTATTTTCTGAAGCTTGGGCAACTCCAAGACCAAACAAACCGGCTGATACTGGACGTCCAGAAGCAGAAGCAAGTTTGGCAAAGAAAATGTTGAAGAGAGCGACACATATGCTTGCTTTCCCAGGCCCTGATTCGGTTTGGACCAAGCGAATGGAAGGGATTGCTCGAGCCCAAGGCATTCCTGTTGCTAGCATTCCGATTCCAGTTGTTGCTGAATATTGATTGAGATTGAAATTATTATGCTCAAAGACTACTTGAGCGAATGATGATAAACAAACGCTTTGTGGCTTTCGATATCAGCATTGGCTGATGGTGTTATTATGTCCAATTGGTCAGTGAAGAACCCGTATATGACTACCATTTCTGAAAACTATATCCTAAACGGAGAAGGGTCCCGTAAGGAAACTCGCCATATCGTGTTTGAATTGGGCGATTCAGGACTTGAATACAAGGTAGGAGATGCACTAGGAGTACTCGCTGAAAACCCCCCGCACATCGTTGAAGAACTTATCGAAATACAAGGCTGGGACCGCGATGAGATCGTTACTACACATAATGGCGAGAAGGATCTTTATTCTGCATTGAAGAAAGATTTCGAAGTCCACATGGCTAACAAAAAATTTGTCAACTCATTGACGCAGAAAATAGTTTCTAGCGGATTAAAAATCTCTCTAAATATTGTTTCACGAATTAGAAATGGCCAAGAAATAGAAAATACACTTCCTTCCACTACCGCATCTGACGACGACCCTGTTTCAAAAGTAGCTGCGATAACTGCTGATGCAGATGCGATTGCAGATTACCTTTGGACAAGAGATTATATTGACATAATGAATGAATTTAATGTCAAATATTCATCGACTGAATTTTTGGAAATCGCTGATAGACTGAAGCCTCGTTTGTATTCTATTGCTTCATCACTTGATGCACACCCTGGCAAGGTTGAATTGACTGTTGGAATTGTTCGTTTCACATATCATGATAGGGCTCGTGGTGGAATGTGTACGCAATATTTGGCTGATGAAGTGGATATGACCGGTAAAGAAATCGGCGTATTTATGTCTCCAACAAAATCTTTTATTCTACCTGCAGATAATTCAGTCAACATAATCATGGTAGGTCCTGGAACTGGTATCGCTCCATTCCGTGCATTCATGGAACAAAGAGTTCATGATAATGGCAAAGGGAAAAACTGGTTATTCTTTGGAGACCAATCAGAAAAGACTGAGTTCTATTACAAAGAACAAATTGAAGATTGGCTAAATGGTGGCCACCTCCACAAATTCACTACCGCTTGGTCTAGAGACCAAGCCGAGAAAATTTACGTACAGAATCGCCTAAAGGAAAATGGTGCTGAAGTTTGGCAATGGTTTGAAGAAGGTGCTTATTTCTACATATGTGGAGATAAACAAAGAATGGCAAAAGATGTTCATCGTGCTCTGATCGAAATCGCAATGGAACATGGCGGTATGTCTGAAGAAGATGCTACTTTCTTTATTGAGAAAACTATGATGAGAGAACAGAAACGTTACTTGCGTGACGTATATTGACCATCCTAATTCTCCAATGACTTCAAGCGAGAGTTGAAGTTAGAGGAATTATGGCGCATGAGATTTTGATGCTTGGTACGGGCAACGCGTTTTTGCCTCATGGCCGACATCACTCCTTTTGCTGCATCGATAAAAAACACATAATCGATGCCCCCCCCACTGCTTTGGCTAGTTTGAGAAGAGCTGGAATAAATATTTCAGATATTGAAACAATATTCATCACTCATGTTCATGGCGATCATGTTTTTGGATTCCCTTTCTTACTATTGGAAAGAAGATATATTTCTGATAGAGATATGATAAAGCCACTAACAATTGTTGGCTCGAAAATGGTAAAGGAAAGGTTGTGGCAACTTTGCCAATTAGCATATCCAGGGTCTTTGGAAGAGATTTTTGAAACAATTAATTGGGTGGATGAAGTTTCTGGAATTGTAAATGGATGGTCATTTGAAAGATTCAAGGTATTCCATGATGCTTCTGTTGACCCGCATGGCTATCGTTTAGAGCATTCTTCAGGTGCAAATCTAGTCCATAGTGGCGATACAGGCCCGTGTGAAACGCTGTATCAAGCAATTGAACGTTCAAGTATTGCAATTGTGGAGATGGGAATACCTGAATGGGTTCCAAGTGAAGAACATCATAAACCATCAGATATTGAAGTACTATCACAAAGAGTACCTAATACAAAATTACTACTAACACATACCTATCTAGATATGTCAGATTCAGAGTTTGAAGTGTTGATGAGTAATCAATATCCAATATTCTCTAGCAATGTCACTCATGCTTATGACGGAATCTGTTTGAAATGGGATGGACAAAACTGGAATTAGTGGATCTCCATCGTTTGAGAAAATTACACTAATTTTTCATGGCAAGGGGAGTAGGAAAACATTTTCATAAATATTGAAAAATTTGGGCCTGGAAGTTTTGCTGTAAATAGGAAACAATATTTGTTATTTTTTCCATATACCGACGATTCCAATTGAGAGTTAATATACTAAACAACTTCTCATTTACTTGACAAAGACCGAGAAAAATATTGTTGCAGTGGACAGTGCTATAAGGGGGACTCGGACTCAGCAAAACTATCGCGCATCCGACCCCTCGGCAAATGTACGAAACAAAGAAGGAGATGTAATAATGTCAGACAATATCTTTGATGATATTCTCAACAAGAAAACACTCTTTCTCAATAAAGATTTGTTGAGAGATACACACACTCCCGACGAACTACCACATCGGTCAAAAGAAATCAAGGCACTTTCACTTAATTTGGTGGAGGCTTTGAATGGGAATATCCCATCTAACATGACACTGTATGGCGTTACTGGAGCTGGAAAAACCGCAGTGGCTTCTTTTGTCTGTAATCAATTGGAAATCAAGGGTTCCAGAATTGGCAGAAATGTCAACAGCATTTTGGTAAACTGTAGACAAATTGACACACAATATCGTGTTTTGGCACATATTGGAAATTCACTTAATGAATCGTATGAAATCGACGAGATTCCTTTCACAGGTTGGCCGGTTGATAGAGTATTTAGTGAATTAGTAAAGAGAATGGATGCAAAGGGCGGAGTTTTCATTATCGTACTTGATGAGATTGACCATCTGGTTCGCAAGGCGGGCGATGACCTACTGTATAATTTGACAAACCTAAATCAATCCTTGAAAAATTCAAGATCTTGTGTAATTGGAATCTCAAATGATTTGAAATTCACTGAATTCCTTGACCCTCGTGTTCGTTCTCGTTTAGGTCAACTCGATGTAATCTTCAATCCATATGATGCATCACAGTTACAGGATATTCTAAGACAACGTGCTGCTACTTCAATTAAAGAAGGCGCTCTAAAGGATGGTGTTGTTCAATTGTGTTCAGCATTGGCCGCACAAGAATATGGTGATGCTCGTTGTGCCCTTGAATTATTGAGGGTTTCAACTGAAAAGGCCGACGAAGAAGGAAAAAATACAGTCATGCTAAAACACGTTCGTGTTGCACAATCCCAGATTGAAGCTGACCAAATAACTCCAGTAATTTCATCTTTACCAAAACAGCAAAAACTGGTATTATCTGCGATATTGATCAATGAAAAATATGGATTGAAAAATATTGAAACTGGACAAGTCCAAGATATATATTCCCAGGTCTGTGAATTCGTAGGCCAAAATGCACTAACTCAAAGAAGAGTAAGAATGCTAATCTCAAATCTTGATATGCTCGGATTGATTACTGCTCGGGTAATTAGTCGAGGAAGAATGGGACGAACAAAGGAAATCAATTCTTGCATCCCTACTAATGTTGACCCGATGGCAATTATTGGTGAGTCTGAACCAGATATGTTAGGAGTGTTGGAAAAGAAATACCGTCACCAAACCCGTCTTTGAACCATTTTAAGGTCAATTATCATTAGAATAAATGATTTGGTTATTGCATAATATGCTCACTTGCGATTCGGTGTGCTTATATCACAATGGTAGGTGGCCACAGACATGAGCAGTGAACAAGATGACACTCAAAGTGGAATTATTTCCATGATTACCAGCCCTTCATCATGTACCGCTAATTGGTTTATTGGACTTTCAACATGGGGTCTATTATTAGCAATTCTCAATATTTTTGGATATGTACATCCTTCATACCATTATTCATGGGGAGGATTATTTACTTTGGAATTTACTAATGTAGCCTATGAACTAAAATCAGATTCGCCACAGATTGTCGCCTCTGATGCTATTTTTATCGCAATTTGCTCAATGTTTGCATATTTCGGATTAAATACACATGCACAGAGTGATGATGGAATCGCAGGATTTTTCAAGGGACTATTTGTTAATGACACTTGGCCTGCCCTTGCATCAATTGGTGAAGGTGGTATTCAACGCACTCTTGCTGCTTGGTGTATTTTACTTGGATTTGTATTCTATGCATACCATGGAATTAGCCACCTCTCATGGATGGATGTTGGTGCATATTCAGTAAGTATTGCATTTATTGCATTTGGATTTGCATTAAATCATGCATCCCGTGCACCTGAAGGCGAAGACAACCTAGACTGAGTTTGGCTTCCTATCGTCTTTGATGCAAAGGCATCAGATTGTGCTGTGGAATTGAATAATCATTAGCCTTATTGCTATTATGGACTAATTAGCACCACACAACTTTAAGCGGTAATTATCACTACAGACAATTGGTGAGATATTGAAAGAAATGAATTCTTTTTTCAAAATTTTAATTGCAAGTTGTTTGATACTAGCATTAACTGTACCTAATGCAGCCAGTGCTGAACTATTATTTCCAACTGATACTAAAAAATTCGTCATTGACGAAGCCGGTGTATTAACTCAAACTGAAGTGGAGACTTTGACTGAAGACCTCTTATTGATATACAACGAATGGGAGACCGAAATTGTAGTTGTCATTATTGAATCTACAGCGCATTATCAGGTACCGGACCAATTATCGGACAATTCAACCAATGGAACTTCTGACAATTCATCCAATGGAACTTCTGATAATTCATCCAATGGAACTTCTGACAATTCATCCAATGAAACAATTGATGAACCGATGATGGGATTGCAAGATTTTTCTGAAGCGTTATTCGATGAGTGGCAAGTAGGAGACCAAGAATGGAAAGATGGAATCTTGCTCGTTCTATCAATAAATCAATCTGAAGATGATTACAAATGGTGGTTTAATACAGGCATATTTTGGGATGATTATTGGGTCTTTGACCATG
>JABIGP010000197.1 GCA_018650105.1 Methanobacteriota archaeon | reverse complement strand
CTTTGTGTGCTGCAAGTATTTGTGCAATTACAGCTACTGCTATTTCTTCAGGGGTTTCTGCGCCGATGTTCAGTCCGATTGGGCACTGAACTCCATCTAATGTCTTTTGAGAAATGTCTGCACTAAGGCATTCAGCCTCGAAGGACTGCCACTTACTTCTGCTACCAATAACACCAATCCGAGGGCCAATGTTTGAATTATTACCATCTTTTGATTCTATCAAAGACAATAATGAAATCAATCTCTCTTGGTCTTCAGCCCAATCATGACCTAGTAACAGGATATCGCTAAATCGAGAAAGTGATTGCTTTGTTTCTTCTTCTTTACCTTCAGTACCTGAAAAAAATGCTCCTACTGAAGAACAATGTAATTCTTTTGAATTTGCAAATTCTTCAATACTAACGAAATCACTTCTTGTATCATGTATAGAATAATTCCAACCTAAGGATTCTATTCCTTTAACCAGTGCCTTTGCACAATGTCCAGCACCCATCAATAGTATATGCGGCATAGCGATAATCACCTCGATTGCGAGAGTTACTTGGCCCCCGCATAATGAATCAAGAGGTGTTACTTGATAGCCCTTCGCACCTTTGTTCAAGCCATAAGTAAGCACTTCCCCACTCGGCTTAGATGATTGTGATAACAATTCGCGACAGCGCTGTAAGACCTTCAATTCAAGACCAGCGCCGCCAACGGTACCAATGCATTGCTCATTTTCTTCATTTCCCGATAGAGCCAATCTTGCTCCCGTTTTCCCAGGAACGCTGCCCGACGTGCTAATTACACTTGCAATAACAACCGAATGACTTTGTTCAAGGCGTGATAACGCCCATGCCAAAACCTCTGCGGTCATATCCACGCCTTGCAGGATTAACACATACACTTTGCGACTGAACCAGTTCAATCGTTTTGCAGTAGTGTTTGCTCATTATCCAATAACAACTGCAAATCTTGCTGTGTATCGATGTTCAAATAAATTAATTGATAATTTACTTGGACTGGATTAAATGATACAAGTTCTCTTAGAGATTCATCTGGTAGGGCGGCTAATACTTCTTCAATATCATTTCCAGCAATAATTACTGGATGTCCACTTCGCTTGTTGTTTACCGGCTTACATGAATTATTAGTTTCCATTAACTGTTTAACCATAGCAACATTCCATCCGGGTCTATCAACTGGGGCAATCAATACTCTTCTCGGAGTTCTCCCATGATCTCCACACAATGACATCAAGCCGCATTGAATACTTCCAGTTCGACCTTCTTGTGGGTCTTTGTTGATTACTATTGTAGCACCAGGGGCTGATTTCAAACAATCAAATGCTAATTCCGATGAGGTTACTATGACGATTGGAGAGCACCCTGCATTTTGTAAACGACGAAATGCCAAACCTAGCAAATTAGTATCTCCAATACTGACAAGTGCCTTGGGTTGACCTAGGCGTGAAGAGGCTCCTGCGGCCAAAATAATTGCTGGTATCCCCTTGGCCATGATGGTGGCACAACAGAGTTATTCTTTGAATAATCGGTATCAATGTTACCAACAAAACAAAGAAAATACATCGCGTCTTGAAATACCCTAAGAGTTCTCAACATCCATGGAACAGTCAGTGAATGATAATTTGAATCCATATTATAGGTCTATGCAGTTATTACGCAATACTGTTGATGGAAGTGATTCACTTCAGTGGGATGATGAAGAATTTGGAAAAGTGGAGATATATATCAGAGGTATGTCGAGACGGTGGTATAGAATAAATGCCCATCGAATGTCACCAGAAAGTCTTGGTGATAAGAAAAAAAGCCATTGGACAAGTTCATGGGCGATTGGTGTAAGAGGGGCTTCATGGAAATCTGACTTTAAAGATAATTTTTCACTAACAGCCAGTATTTGTATTCACACTAATAGAAATGGTTCAAGACTTCCGATAGGAGACAGTTTAGTAAGCCTATGCTTATCATTAATTAATGATAAAATCACTTCTTTGGATATCCCCTTACTGGCACAATTCATTGTCTGCCCTAGAAATCGGTTATCCAATATTGAAATATTTCAAGAAGAAGGCATTGTCACAACAGAAATGATTTCGGGAGCTGATGATTTTTTCGGTGAATGGGAAGGCGAATGGGATGAAGATGATGATGATATTGAATTTCTTAATGAGCAAAATATGATCAATGCCTATTTTGCACAACTAGGCGGGCAACCAGAAGTTTCTTGTGATGAAATAAAAATGGAGAATGAAATCATGTTAAAGGAAGAAAAAATGGCCAATGATTATGACAAAATGATTTTTGAGCACGAAAGGGCTGCCGATAGAGTCGCCGATAGAGATTCTGATAGGCAATACTGAATCAGAAATTCTTTGTGATTTCACGACCGATAATCATTCGTTGAACTTGGGAAGAACCCTCATAAATTTGCATTACTTTAGCACCTCTCATGAGCCGCGCTACCGGATATTCTTCAGAATAACCATACCCTCCGAAAATCTGTACTGCATCTGTAGAGACTTCCATTGCAGTATCTGCTGCAAATATCTTAGCATGCGCTGCAGATTCGGTATTACGGATGCCATTGTCTGCCTCATATGCACTTTTCCAAGTTAACAATCGACTTGCCTCAATTTTGGTTTTCATATCTGCAAGCATGAATTGTATCGCTTGATGCTTGTGCAATGGTTTTCCAAATGATTGCCTCTCATTTGAATATTGTAAAGCATGCTCATATGCAGCTCTTGCTAATCCTGTTGCATGCGCTGCAATATTCGGCCTACTCATGTCAAAAGCATTCATTGCATTCATCCAACCACCGGATTCTGAACCACCGATTAAATTCTCAGATGGAACTCTAACATTGTCAAAGGTTATTGCACGAGTATCCGAACATCTTTGCCCCATGTTGACTTCCTTCTTGCCTAATGAGAAACCTTCAGTTCCTGCTTCAACGATAAATCCAGACATTCCTTTGTAGCCTGCAGATGGGTCTGTTTTTGCCAGAATAAAAAAGAAATCAGCATGACCTGCTCCGGTGATAAACATCTTTGATCCGTTAATCACATATTCATCTCCATCGCGAATCGCAGTCGTTTTACACGCTGCCAAATCAGAACCTGCACCTGGTTCTGTAACGCCATAGGATGCCAAAGCACCATCTTCTGCGATTTTTCTTAACCATTTTTGTTTCTGTTCTTCAGTTGCACCGGTAATAATTGGCGCACAAGCCAATGAAGTAGCATATGCTGCTGTAGCAAATCCAGGGTCACCCCAAGCAAGTTCTTCATTTACCAATACTTCCTCAATTGAACCTAATCCTGCCCCCCCATATTCTTCAGGGATGTGGAGGTTTAGCAAGCCCATCTCATGTGCTGCCTGTATTGCCTCCTTCGGATATTGTGATTCCTCATCCCAATGCTCCGCATTTGGACGTATTTCGTCTACTGCAAACTCGTGTGCAAGTTCACGCAACATTTCTTGCATCTCATCAAGTTGGAAGTTGACCATAACACTCCCAGTAGGAACCCCCTTATGAGGATTGAAACAAAATATCTGCGAAAAAAGACAATATTGCTAGTTTACTCTATTTCAAACTAAAACAAATTCCAACTAATATCAATAATTCCTTCATGTATTGCCAACAAAACTGCTATGAATACACCGTAGAATAATATCAATACTAGTCCTTCCCATCGCTTAAACTCATATTGAGTCCACATCATGAAAATTGCCATTGCAGAGCCTAATATCGTTGCAGGGATAATAAAATTCAACAACAAAGGAGCCCCTGTTGTTGTAACCACCAATGGACAAATTACCGCTGCAATACCGATGGACAATAATGGGTCTGTGATGTTGGAGCCAATCAAAGTTCCAATCGCCACTCCTTCACTTTTTCTAGCAGCCATCAAAGCAATTGTTAACTCAGGTAGAGAAGTACCCAATCCGGAAATTGTTGTACCAACAACAGAATGTGGAACATTCATCGATACCGCTAATTCACGACCAATTGACACAAGGTGGTCTGCAGCAAAAACAGCGAATGATAGGCCTAATGCTATCATTACCAAATACGCGGCTGTACTCCAATTAGATCCTGTGGTCTCTACTTCTATCGATTTGCCAAGTAGTTCATCTTCTCTAATCTCTTTCCGATTTAGAAGTAACCATGATACATATAAGGAATAAATGAGTACTAGAATTAATCCTTCAATACGAGTCAAATCATTTCCTGTGTAAATGAATAAACTCAACAATAATAATGATAAGAGCATTATCAAGCCATCTCTCTTTAACCATGAAGGGCGTATTTTCATCCCCCTAAACAAAACAACTACTCCAAGAATAAGAGTTATTTGAACGAGAATAGAACCGAATATTCCGCCGATTGCAAAATCTGCAACATCGGGATGAGTTGCTGAGTCAAGTGCAGCGGTTGAGGTGACCAATATTTCTGGTAATGAAGTACCAATAGAAACAATTGTCAATCCGATAACGACTTCAGGAATCCCTACTCTTTGTGCCAGTCCTTTAGCACCTTTAATGAAAAAGTCTGCAGATGTAACCAACAATGCCAACGCTAACCCCAATAGAAACAACGAAAGCGGAAGATTATCCCATCCTGCCTCATCTATCCACAACTTGAATCCAATAATTGCAGCAAATAAAGAACCTGTAATAGCGAGGGTATTGAAATGGACTAATTCAGGTATCCCCATTACCTTTTGTTCCCCTTCCATATACACCCGAGTCATCCATTACTTCTTGACGCTTATGTTGACAATGCGTTCAATTGATTGGTTTAGGAAAATCAAATAATACTCCGGAGATGCGGATAAAGTATGTGGAAACGAGCGGGGGCAGAACTACTCGGAACCGCATTGATGGTTGCAGTAGGGTGCGGGAGTATTTCCTATGGTGCTTCTGCAGCAATTGTTTGTCTATCATTTGGAATTGCAGTTACAATAGCGATAATAATTTTTGGACCAATCTCAGGTGCCCACATCAATCCTGCAGTTAGTATTGCATTTTACCGTCATGGCAATTTAGAAAAAAATGCAGTCATTCCATATATTTCTGCACAGATAATTGGTGCTTTGATTGCAGCAGTAGCTGTTTCTGGTGCTGGGCCAACAACAATCTCCTCTAGCCATTCTTATGCAAGTGCATTCATTATTGAAGTATTCATCACATTTGTATTGATGGCAAATATTCTGTGGATAATTAGTAAAAGTGAAAATAGAATGATTATTTCTTCATGGGTTGGAGGATGGGTTGCAATATTGGCATTTTTATTCGGACCCGCAACCGGAGCCAGTATGAACCCCGCTCGAACTATTGGACCAAATATTATCTCTGGAATCTATAGCAATATTCCATTCTATATATTGTCAACAATTATTGGTGCATGGCTTGCTGCTGAAATATTTTTGAGAATTGCCAAAAAGGAATCCACGTTAAAATAATTAAGAGCAAGTAGTTCGAAGAACTTCAATAACATGTTCTAGGGAAGGAATTGTGTGATCTTCTAGAGGTGGAGAGAACGGAACCGGAGTATCTAATGCACCAATAACGGCAGGCGCAGACTCCATATTGTAAAAACACGATTCTAGTATCCTAGATTGGATGGTATGTCCAAGACCACCGCTCCATTGACCTTCTTGTAAGATAACAAGTCTGCCAGTACGAGTTACCGATTCAACACAAGTTTGAGCATCAAACGGCAATAGTGTTCGTAAATCTATTATCTCAACTTCAATATTTTCTTGAGATAATTGCTGTGCAGCCTTTAGTGCAATATGCACCATTGAGCCCCAAGTAACTAGAGTAATGTCTCTGCCACCTCTGATTACTGCAGCCTTACCAATTTTGAAAGATTGACCTTTTTCAATCGATTGTTTTACTGACTTAGTATCAACTTTTTGATTGATATTTTGCCCCCAACCAGTTAGTCCACCGCGCAATCCATACAATCCAATATGCTCAAGCATCAATACTGGATCATTCAATTCCGCTGCTTCCATAAGAAGGTCATAAGCATCTTGAGGAGTTCCTGGAGCCAACACAACCAATCCAGGGTCATTAGCAAACCACGATTCAATCATATTAGCATGGAAAGGGCCTGAACGGGTTTTTGCTCCAAGCGGAATACGAATGGTCATTGGGCATTCGGCTCCCCATCTCCATCGAAGCATAGCTGCATTATTGATTAAGGCGTTATACCCAAGTGCAGCAAAGCCGCCGAATTGAATCTCTACCATTGGCCTCATTCCCGATAATGCAGCACCAACGCCTGTATGAACAATTACTGCTTCACAAAGAGGCATGTCAATCAATTTATCTGAATGGCCAGCATTTTTCAATGCCATATTCATTCCAAAAGCACCTGCTACTTCCATGTCTTCGCCGATGAAAACGCAGTTCTCTTGATGACGTGTTGCAATGTCTGCCATTGCTTGTTGAATTGCACGAGCGTATGTCCATCCGCCACTTTCAGCGTATTGCAATGTGCATTGTCCAAGTTCAAGTGGTGAATCAAGCAACAAAATTTCTTCATCGCCCTTTATTCTTGAGAGATGATCTTGATGAGTTTCAGCATCATTGAGTGAGGTGATTCCTTTGGTTACTGTTTCTGGAGTTGGCCATTCCATCTCCTCAACTTCTATGCGTGCATCATTTACTAACTTCTGTTCTTCTTCCGTTATTGCTATCAATTCCTCTTCATCTACGCCGAGGTCAATTAGGAGTTGGCGATGTGTTGGAAGTGGGTCTTTGGCCTCCCAATAAGCAAGTAAGTCTTTGTCCACATAACCTGGTGGAGTTCCAGTCTCACTACCCAAATAGAGATCGTCATGATGATGAGCATGCCCACAACCACGCATTGTTTCGACATGTATCATCGTAGGCCCTCCGCCCGCTAATGTAAATTCACGCGCACAGGCTGTACTCGCATGCCAAGATGCTGGGTCTGAGCCATCTATTGTCCAAGATGGGAAACCCATCGCTACAGCTTTATCTGCCCAAACTTCAACTCCTGATTGTTTTGCAGGAGGTGTGTCCAAAGCGATTTGATTGTTTTGCAAAATATAGCAAATAGGTAGCCCTCTGGCTCCTGCCAAGTTCAATGCCTCCCAATATTCTCCCGATGATGAAGCGCCTTCGCCAATACAAGCAATATGGAAACGTTGTAAATTCTGCCTCCATGCTGCAAATGCTAATCCAGTCATGGTAACACTAGCAATCGGCAATGGAGCAGTCGGAGGTAAGACACCTACATGCCATGCCCCTACATGCAAATCTCTTCCACCTGCATTTTCCCAACCACCGTTTTGGTTGGAGCCTGCTTTTCCAAGATTTGCAGCCATTACATCTAGAGGAGTATCACCCATTGCTAATCCAAGCCCGATATCTCTAATCATCGGAGCCACTAAATCGCCATCATAGCCATTTCCAGGAGTTGCATCGCGCGGTGTGTCTATTTGGCGGTTTAGAGCAGTAGCAACTGCCACAACTCCTTCTTGCCATGTGGAACGGAAGCCCTTTCCACCGAATTTACTTCCATCTGGAGTTTCTATCCCTTCGTTAAAAATATCTTTCAATTGGCCATCTAAATATCGGGTTCTTTCCATAAGACGTTGCCACTCAAGACGCTGTTCTATAGTAATTGACATATAATGCGCCAAACGCCTTAATGTAAGTCGCATATCTATGATAAAATGCGTATGACGCCTCTCCAAAAACTCATCTAAAGTTCTTCTTGGAATTACTTCAAGCTCGTTGTGTCCTTCCATTTTTGCTTGGACTTGTGCTTTCAATTCTCTTTGCAATGACTCTATCAAGCGATTACTGAAAGTGTACCATGATGGGCCTTCGAATTGCTTTGGTTCATTTTCAATGATGTGATCCCAAACGGTTGCAACCATTGAAAGATGTCCATCATGGCGCTGAGTAACAAAACGAAGAACCTCTTGCCTTGCAGCATCTGCAGGAAGTTGTTGAGTAAATTCAAGAGGTTGTTCTGGGCGCCATATTGCGCCGTGAATCACTGGTAAGTCGCCTTGCTTCATGTCGCTGCCTCATGTTGGGGCAGAAGGGAGTCTCCTTCAAGTCTATGCATTATATCTAACAAACAACCGGAGAAAGATTGATATTCAATAAGTATCAAAAAAAAGATATGGACCCTTTCGCAGGAGATTTGGCCGTAGAGATTGCAGCACATGCTGTAGATGCGATTAATTTGGAAGAAGTGGAAAGAAAATGGTGGTGGAAACCACTAACTAAATTTTTATTAATCGCTCCATTTATTGTATTAACAGTTTATTATTACAGTTAATTTTCTACAATGTTATTCCGCTTCAACGCGAGTATTCATTTCTGAATTATAACATTCATTGAGAAGATTTTGGTTTCTAAATGTCACAATGAAACCAAATAATGCGGGAACACAAAGCAACCCCAATGCAATCGGCCATGAATGTGACAAGTCATACATCGGACCAACTATTAGTGGACCTACAATTGTGCCTGCTGCCCAAGCGGTACCAAATGCTCCAAAAGCCAATCCAGGATTTCCAGAACCATATGCTTGATTTGCAGCAGCATCTATCATCGTTAGCATTGGAATTTGTGTAGCGGCAATAGCAAATTGGTATATTCCAAGCATCAGAATCATCGCTATTATCGCCTGTTTTCCAGATAATTGAAGTCCTAATACCCCTACGAGAGCCAGTGAAATAGTTACCACCATCCAACCCATTAGCATATATCTAGTAGGTCCATTTTTGTCAACAAGTTTTCCCCAAAACAATGATCCCATGCCTTGAGTGAATACCATTACCAATAAGACACCTCCAATCGCTGCTGGTTTCAAACCGAGTTTCTCATCAAGGAATAACGGACCTCCGGCTTCCAATGCTCCTGTCGCTAGGGTGGTGATTGCAATCAATATTCCAACCCGTAATAGGACAGGGTTAGTGATGAAAACCTTTAGAGGAATATTTCCTTGACTTGTTCCTTTAGAATCTCCGATAACTGAAGAAGAATACCATACTACAGGAACTGCAGAAATGGTTACCAGAGAAAGTACAACAAAGGCAACTGAATCAAAGTATTGGAATAGAACGCCACCAAGAACTGGCCCTAATAACCCTCCAATCGCCGCCATAGCGATTAATTTTCCAGCCTGTTCTCCAAATTTGTTTGGCCAAAGTTGCGAAGCAGATGCTAGACAAGCCGTCATTACTGCTGCGCCTGATGCTCCATGTAGTAATCTAGCACCTGCAAGAATGTAGAAAGCATTAGGCAGTAACTCCTCTGTCGCAACCAAATACATCAACGCTGATGCAGATAACAGTACTAATGAGATTAGAATGGTTTTCCCACATCCAATTCTATCGGTTAGACGTCCAGTTAATGGCCCCAGTAAAAACATTGGAACCGCCCAAATTGAGACTAATAAGGTAGCCTGAGTAGCACTAAAACCGAATTGTTGTTGCCATGATGGCAAAATCGGCACAATAAATGCATACCCAAGATAATCAACGAATAATGCCATTATCAATGCTGGAAATGCAAGAGCGACCTTTCTTTGATGAGTTGTCATTCCTCTTCCTCCTGCACGGGTAAGGAGTCGAGTACTTCCTTGGTTAATTTTGCAGCATCTTCAATTTGAGTCATCAATGTCAAATCAGAAACCGCACCTGGACGACCAAGACTCCACATCAGTTCATGAATTATCTCAGTAGTCAATCTAGTCATTTTGAGGACCTGTGGGTCGATTAATACCTTCGTTTCATCTTCAAGAATTGAAAAATATTCAGGCTCTTCATCGAGTATTGAATCCATAATATCAATTATTTCTTCCTCAATTCCATCTGCTTGGTTTTGCAAAATATCTTCCATTGAAGAACTAGTTTTGATATTCTTTGTGGGTTTTGCCCCGCCACCAAGAGTTTTTCTTCCTTTGCTCATTTGTTTGAATGAAGGTACTGCTGATGTATCTTTACCAGGTTCATTTTCAGCTTCACTTGGTTGATCTTCGGATGGAATATCACTGGCTTCTCCAACCAATCTGTTTAGCGCAACCCTTAGCATAGAGGACATCATTGACAAATCAACATCTTCTTCAACTTCAATTCCTTCTTCTCCCAATTGTTGTAATATTTCATTAATGAAATCTGCATTGATTTTTTCGGGGCTAACTAATCCTTTCAGCATTGGAAGAGCCCATTTTCCATCCCCCATCACCATTCCAACGTTGAAAGTTCCTCCACCTCCAATTCCGCTATCAATATCGGCTGGCGGTGGAACAAATTGTTTCCTAGAATGTTTTCCGATTTGTTCAATCAGTGTAGGCATATCAATCGGCTTTGACATCACTTCGGCGATTCCTGCCTTGGCTGCAGAAGAGAGATAATCATCATTCACATTACGCGATAATACTACGATGCGGCATTTGAATGCAAATTCGGGGTCGCTCATCAAGCGTTGACTAGCATCGATTGCATCCCCCGTACTCCAATCACCTTCCAGTAATACTACCTCTGGCATTGTTGCTAATGCTGTGCCTTCTGCTTGACGCAGAGTGCTAGCCCTTGTAATGTCAAAACCCTCTCTTTCCAATGAATTTGCTAATAGAGCGCGGCGACCTTCATTTTCATCTGCAACAATTACCTTTGCCATGAAATCACCTCTTCAACCCCTATGGGTAGGCAACCAGCCTTCAAACTCTTCCCTTGAAATGCAGATTCTATGCAGTTTGTTGAAGGCGTTCAACAAAGCCAATTAACGACGTGGTATTTTTCCGCCACTTCTCACAACCTCAATTTACGATTTCATCAGGCTTAGCCGCATGCCATGCCATGATTCCACCACTTAGGTTGTATAGCCTTGAAGAATCAAAGCCAGATTGTGTAAGAAGCATTATTGCCATTTCAGATCTCATTCCAGCTTTGCAGTGAACCAAAATATCTCTATCCGCAGGTAAATCATTCATTATTGATTGAACTCGACTGTGTTCAACATTTAGGTCAACTGTTGCAATTCTTGCTTGGTCATATTCCATATCAGAACGAACATCTAAGATAAATGGCTCCCAACCATTCTCTTTCTTTCGCAGCACTTCTGACATACTAATTTCGGTATACATTATTTCTTCTGTGATGGCCTTTGCCTTTTGAACCCCTTGCCCATTGTCAATATCAATTTTCACTTCCGGGTTCCTACACCAATGACTAGATTCGAACATTTCAGTGACCGTTTTCAAATCTAAAATAGGCTCTCTGCCTACATCTTTTGAATATTTCAAAATATTGAAATCCATTCTTTCAGCATCATAAATCAACAAGCGCCCTGACAAAGATTCTCCAATATCCAAAATTATCTTTATCGCCTCCGTAGCTTGTATTGAACCAATAACTCCAGGTAATACCCCCAGAACACCTCCTTGTTCGCAATTAGGAACTGCATCTGCGGGTGGTGCTTCTGGGAATAAATCGCGGTAACATGGACCGTCATTGTTGTTAAACACTGTAACTTGACCTTCAAAGCGGTGAATTGAACCATAAACCCAAGGTAATCCCAGTATTGAACAAGCATCATCTATCAAATAGCGAGTAGGAATATTATCTGTACCATCAATAACTACATCCCAACTTTGTTGCATAATTTGTAAAGCATTATCGGGATTAAGACGCTCTTCTATAGAAATTACTTGTATTGATGGGTCTAGTGAATTGATACTTTCCATTGCTGATTTTGACTTCGATTGATCTACTTTATTTGTATTATGAATTATTTGTCTTTGTAAATTTGATATTTCCACTACATCATCATCAATAATACCTAATTTACCAATTCCAGCCGCTGCTAAATACAGCAATGCTGGACTTCCCAATCCACCTGCTCCAACGACAAGAACACTAGCATCTGCTAATTTTTGCTGGCCTTTGAGACCTACTTGCGGCAACGCGATATGTCGCGCATGACGTGAAAGGTCGACCATGTGCTGTCCAACATCAACATAGCAATGAATCCGTCGCCGAAAAATAAACGAAAAATATTGCTCAATGTACGGTTTCTTCAAGCCACTTCTCAACATCTATTGCAGCCTGACAACCCATTCCAGCCGCAGTAATCGCTTGTTTGTAACGAGTATCTACTACATCACCTGCGGCAAAAACACCTTCAACTGAAGTCATTGTATGTTTCTTGTGAACAATATACCCCTCATTATCGGTTTCAACCTGCCCATTTAGGAATGAAGTTATCGGAGTGTGCCCAATAGCAATGAATGCTCCAGTTGCTGAAATTGTTTCGGTTGAACCATCACGAGGATCTTCTAGAATTGCTCCTGTTAAGCCCTTTTCATCACTTAACCACTCCTTAATTTGCCTAAATGTTTTGACTTCAATCTTATCGTTATTTACTGCACGATCATACATTATTGTTGATGCCTTGAATACATCTCTACGATGGATGAGGGTTACTTTGCTTGCGAATCTAGTCAAGAAAGTTGCTTCTTCACAAGCGGAATCTCCTCCTCCAATTACCAATACCTCTTCATCTCTGAAGAAAGCACCATCGCAGGTCGCACATGTTGAGATTCCACGACCCTTCTGTTCTTCTTCACCTTTAGCTCCAAGCCATATTGACTCTGCTCCAGTTGAAACGATTATTGCATGAGTCAAAAAGGTCTCTCCTTCAACCACTACTTTGTATGGCTTTTCGGATAGGTCTACTGACTCAACATTTCTATCCTCGACCGACAAGCCAAAGCGTTCTGCTTGCTCCCTTAATTCCATCATCATCTCAGGGCCAGCAATACCCTTTGGATAGCCGGGGAAGTTCTCTATATCGCTAGTAAGCATTAACTGACCACCGGACATATATCCTGCGAACATCAATGGATCTAACATTGCTCTAGCCGCGTATAATCCTGCAGTATAGCCGGCAGGGCCGGAACCAATAATAATGACATTTCTAATTTCAGACATATAATCACCTTGTTAGGGAATGTTCCCAAACATAGGCACTCTTTTAATGTTGACTTTGATTTCGATTACAATTTCTTCTAAAAGTATAGAAAAATCGCAACACATCATAGCATTTCACTAATGCATGCGATTGCTGCTCTAGCGTGAGGTTCAATTCTCGGTTCAATATGCTGTGGTTTGGCACCAGGTCCAATTATCCCCAAGCCAATTGGTTTGTCGTGCTTTAATTGTAAATCAACTATTGCTTTAGTAACTGCTTGCCCCATCGCTAAACCATGTTTTGTTTGTCCTTTCTCAATAATTCCCAAACATGCAGCTGCAGCGATTTCATCCTTCCTAAGTTGTCTATCAATCGCGAGAGGTATTTCCATTGAACCGGGAACCCAAACGACTTCAGCAATTTCCAAACCTAAGGTTTCGGCTTCTTGTTGTGCATATTCAAGCATTTTAGTAATCTCTTCCTTATGGAAAGAGCCGCAAATTATAGAAATTTTCGCCATGGTATCACTTCTCCGCAAGTATTCTCTCTACTGTGGAAACAATTGTTTGTGTGTTTGAATCTATCTCAATGTTAACAGCATCTCCTTCACTTTTCGCACCCAAGGTAGTCATGCGAAGTGTCTCTGGAATTAGATGAAGTTCGAAGACATTTGATTGGACTGCTCCGATGGTTAATGAGATTCCGTCAATAGCCACAAAACCCTTCTCGATGATGTATTTTTGTAGTTCTGGTGGGGCGATGATTGAGATGTCTTTACCCTCTCCATTTTCTTTGATCGAATGAATTAATCCTGCCGACATGACATGACCGGACAATAGGTGTCCTCCCAATTCATCACCGAAGCGAAGGGCGCGTTCAAAATTAACTTGGCTTCCTGCTTCAAGTTCGCCAAGTGTTGTTCTGTGCAACGTTTCCTCAATAATATCAAAATCAACAATAGAGTCGTTTATTGAAGTGACCGTCAAACAAACTCCATCGATGCTAACACTTGCACCTATCTGTAATTTTTTTGTATCTGGTAACTGAATTGAAACTTTGGTAATCGATTCGCCTTGAGAGGCCATTACTACTGATGCAACCCCTTGGACAATTCCTGTAAACAATTACTCACCGTCCTGCGAATCTTCTGAATTATTACTCTGTGATGCTAATTTTAATATTCTCGCAATAATCTTACGCGTACCATCTAAATCATCACTTAATCCTTCAACCCTAATTACTTCTATAGAATTAAAACCTAGTTCCGATAATTGTGATTTGATTTTTTTGACCGCATGAATTTGATCATAGCCAAGTGCAATAACATCTGGCTTGACTATTGGCAAGATGTCAAAAATTGGCACATCGGGAGAATTACCAATTATGGATTCGTCCACTGGCTTTAATCCCTCAACCATTCTTCTGCGTAAGTCTTGACCAGTTACCGGTTCATGCTTTCGCATACGCACTGTATCATCATGTGCAACGACCACTGTAAGATGGTCACCAAGTGCTTTAGCCTGCTCAAGGTAATGCAAATGGCCTGCATGAAGTAAGTCAAAAACTCCAACTGCCATTACCCTCTTCATCG
>JABIGP010000068.1 GCA_018650105.1 Methanobacteriota archaeon | reverse complement strand
CTGAGCAGTATGGTTACTTCCCTACCAATGGCCACTGAAATCTTGCCTGCAGAAGCGGGTGAGGCCGAAGGTTGTGTTCAGTGTCAAATAGGAAGTAAACTCGTATTATTCGTGACAGGAAAATGCCATTGGGGTTGCGATTATTGTCCACTCTCAGATAATCGTAGAGAGTCGCCTGATATGTTTGCTAATGAGCGAAGATGTGCAACTTGGCAAGATGTAATCGAGGAAGGAAAAGCCATGCAGGCCACTGGTACAGGCATCACTGGTGGAGACCCAATGCTTGACATGGAGAAATCTCTTGAGGCAGTAAAGCAATTGAAGGCAGCATTTGGAAAGGAACATCACATTCACTTGTACACATCAATTCCATTTGCAGCGGATAGAGCAGCAGACTTTGGTGCTGCAGGATTAGATGAGATACGATTCCACTTACTAGATGGAACTACTAACAAATACCGAGAAACAATGCAAGCCTGTAGCGATGCTGGGATTTATGTCGGTGTTGAATTACCATGTGAGCCTGACCAAGAAGATAGATTGTTCAAATTATTAGATGATCTAGAACAAGCTCCAGTCCATTTCCTGAATCTAAATGAATTAGAAATTACTGTTGGTAATCAAGAAAATATGGATGTTAGAGGTTTCAATTTATCAGGTGGTATTACTGCCGCAGCAGAAGGTTCAGCACAACTCGCAATAAGACTCAAAGAAGCATCCAAAGATTACGGGTTTCATGTCAAGTTCTGTACAGCACGATACAAAGATGCTGGTCAGTTAAGGAATAGATTCCGTCGTAGAGGTCAAGCAACATTGCGAGCATATGAGGTGCTATCAGATGATGACACAATTCTATTCGGTGCAATCCCTACAAGTCTTGAAGATGCTAATGATGATGTTAATGAATTGCAGCAGGAATTGGAGATTGCAGATGGCTGGATTCGTTATGATGCTAATACGCAAAGAATCGAGTTACCTTTGAGTCTTGCAGAAGAACTTTCTGAGATATTATCTGTTTCAGTACTCATGGTAGAAGTTCATCCAACTCATGAAAGATTAGAAGTTGGTGTAGTTCATCTAAACGAATTCCGATAAGATTTCCATTAATAACAAACAGCAATTTGATGAAGCGTCGCTTGTTGAGCAACATTATGGGGATACTTGACCAAGTCCAATTGAGCGTTCTCAAAGAAAAACAAACATGGCAAGCATTTGCAATTGCAGTCGTTCTTTTCAGCACTGTTTCCTTTGGTGCATTAACAATGTTTGATAGTATGGATGAGGTATTTCAGTCAGATGCGGAACCAGAACCAATTCCTAATATGATATTTGAATCATTGAATAGAACGGGTATTGAAGATAATATTACCAACGAAACTGGTTGGTTTGAGTTAGATAATTTCCGTGGAGATATTATCATTCTAGATTTTATGGCCCATGATTGTTCAAATTGTCATGCAGTTCAAGCACACTTAGAGAGTGAAATGGAAGAATGGCAACGAGGGGCTCAAGAAAATGGCAGTACATTGAGAATTATTGGTTATGGTGCTTGGTATTCTGAAGACATACCATATCTAAACGAATCCTCTGGAAGTTATACTGTTCCACTATATCCTACCGGATTAGGCAGTACTACGGCAGCAATAATGTCAAACAACACTACAGCAGACCCTGTAAGATTATTCACCACTGGAGGAACCGGACAAATTCCAGTGGTCATGGTAATTGATGAAGAGGGCTATATTGTTGCAAGCCAATCTACGGGAACTCCTACTGATGGATGGAAATCATTTGATTCAATCGTGGATAAAGCAATTTCATCCAATGCCGATACAAGTAGTTACAGAATTGGTTGGGAAGAGCCGGAAACTTCCTTGGGTGCAGTATTTGTGATGGGATTAATTCTCTCTATACTGGTCTATTTCTCTCCTTGTGCATTCCCAGTACTTCCAGGATTCATTTCCTATTATTTGTCATTAGGTGCTAGAGAAGATGAACTGATTGAAGCAGGAAAACTAAAATCAAAAATGCCAAATTCGATGGTGATTGGAGTTCTTTCTGGTTTCGGAATGTGGACTTTCTTTGCTCTGATTGGAATTGTGGCATTACTGATGGGCGAGGCATTTGCACGTTCAGGATTAATTCATTATCTAGCGATTTTCATTGCCGTATTATTGATAGTTCTAGGTTCGATGATGTTGCTTGGAGTAACTGCTCATCTCATGGGATTCGTCCAAAATTTTGTTGACAAATATAGTACGACAGAAAATGATGAAACATTTACTCCAAAACGAAATATGTATCTCTATGGAATTGGATATGCAGCTGCATCCATAGATTGCACAGCAGCAGCAGTTCTGCCATTTGTAGTGCTTCTAAGTACACTTGGAGGTTCTGCAATAACAATTGGAATCGGCGGATTGATGACCGGATTACTGATATTGATGGTTGCAGTTACAATGCTTGTTGGTCTAGGCCGTCAAGTAATGATTAATTTCCTAAGAAGGGCAACTGGAATGATAAAGTTGGTAGGTTCTTGGATGATGATAATGGCTGGTATTGGACTAACAATTTATCTGACCAATCAAGAAGCAGTCGCACTTATCTTTGGCTGATGCGGCCAGCACAACATGTGCCGGAAAAAGGGAATTATTTCCACTATATTACATAAATTAGGCATAGTTTATTGAAATTATAGTTCTTTTAGTGACAATGTTCATAGGGTGATATGTATAATGGTTGTTTGAGGGGGAATCTCAATAGTCAGCCAAGAACTTTCAACAGAATTGATACACATAAATGCACAACTAACCCATGTAAGAGGAAGGATAAGATTAGATGGACAGATTTACAACAATGGATCACTACCATTAGAAAAAATCAAAATTGCTGCTTGCTATAATCGTGCAGACATTTCATCTATTGGGCCATCTGGAGATACTCTTCATTATTTATTACCAGGGCAAAGTTATGAAGTCAGTATTTGGTTAGAGCCAAGAGCATCAGCTGAAGACATAATTATCGGCCTAAAGGCGCGAGCGAAATCAAATGGTGAATCAGTAAAAAATACAGTCTATCTAGAACCCTTTGACCTTAAATTAAAAGGACGGCCATACCAAAGCGAAAGGCAATCAATTGGTTCCTGAGTCAAATACATCAGAAAATATTTTTTCGCCTTCCTCGCTACCGATTATGTCCAATGTTGGCTTAAACCAATATTTCCAGCATATTGATGCGTAGATAATACCTGTCACCACATCCCATACGAAGTGTTGCTTTACCATCATTGTTGATAGTACTAAAGAAACCCAAGCGAACCAAAGTAGCATATGCAGAACTGAATGTATTTTTGTTTGTGAAGGAAACCATCTTCGAATAACAAGGACAATTAGTAAACTTTGGACAATATGAAGACTAGGCCATGCATTCCATGGTTCATCCACTGTATGCATAAAATCAAATTGCATTTGCCAAAATATTGAATTAGGTATTTCCATATTGCTTCGTAGATCTATTTCGACTGGTAATAGTAAGAAAATAGCAAATACAAACCAGCATGATAGGATTAGCATTTGATGGAAAACTAAATTTTCTCGCATCATTTTTTCATCTTTTATTCCAAACCATGCAGCAGCAGGGTAGTAAAAATATAGAGTAGCATAAGGTATCATCATCCAATAGACAAAAGGAATTGAATCATCAAGGAATATTTTCGGGTCAAAAGCATTCCATCCTCTATAGGCAGCAAGTTGGTTTGTGAGGGTGTAAATGGCTGCCGCACCAATAAGCATGGCGAGCATAAAAGAGAATGAAATACGATGCCCGTTCCAATCATTTCTCCTTTTCCAGGAGGATGCCCAAAAGCGACGCGGAACTAGTCCCCAATGCTTTTCCATATACTTGCCAGAAGCAAAGCCCTCATCAATTGATTGCCGGCAGGAGCATAAATAATTGTCTTGTGTTTGCCATAGTAGTGAACAACATAATCATACTCATTCTGTAATCTCTTGCCAATTGATGACTCTATCAGAAATCAATTCAGCTTCTTCAGGGTCATGCGTAACGTGTATTGCGCTGATTCCTTTTTGTTTCAGCAATTGCTTTGTTTCAGTGGCAATTTTCCGGCGGGCTTTAACATCTAATGCGGAAAATGGTTCATCTAATAGCAATATTTTGGGCTCAGAAATTAATGCTCTAATAAGACATACACGTTGGGATTCTCCACCCGACAAAGTCTCAATTGAGTTATCTGAAAATCCAGATAGCCCCACATCCTTCAGATACCTTTCAGCAACTTGTACCTGCAATTTCTTAGCGGGTGGATTTTTTATTCCGAGCATTATGTTCCCAGATACATTGAGGTGAGGGAACAAGACTGGTTTTTGAAATATCAATCCAACCAACTGAGCATCAATCACATTATCTATTCCTCTAACAATTTCATTTTCATCCTTGTCAATAATTGAAATGGAACCTTCTTCAACAGTCTCCAATCCACTAATCATTCGCAGTAGTGTTGATTTTCCGCATCCACTCGGACCTAATATTGCGATTATTTCACCATGCTCCATTTCAATATCCATTTGGGAAAAGATTGTTTTTTGAGCAAATTGTTTTCCTAATCCTTCAATTTTCAAAATCGTATTTTCCTTATTTTGTGTCATTATATTCCTCCTCCATCTCCTTTTGGCCTAAATCGTTCAGCAATAACGAATAATATGAATGTCAATATCATCAACATACTTGCAGTAGCCATAGCAACTGGTTGAACCATTGGGTCAAATTTTGGCCTCGACATTAACTGGTCAACGAGAATAGATAACGTGTCCCAGGAACCGGTTCTAACCAGAATCCAAGATGCACCGAACTCTCCAAGAGAAAATGCGAGAGTCAATGATGCAGCAACGATGGCAGGTCCTCGTAGAAATGAAAGCCTGCCATGCCACCAGCACTGAAGTGGACTCAAATTTAGCAACTTAGCTTGCTGCTCAAAAGCGGGGTCAATCGCTCTCATCGCCGGCGTCATTATTCTAACCACAAATGGCGTAGTTAGCATAATATGTGGTAGCACAGGTATTAAGAAGAAACTGAAAAGACTTGAGTTATATCTTAATATTCCAAGAAGAATTCCTAAACCAACCATCACAGCAGAAATTGCAAGTGGCAACATTGATAGAACATCAACAAATTTTGCAAGTTTCATCCTATTTGATTTTTCAAGAGAGTGGATGGTTGAAGATAATATCCATCCTAAAGGCAATGACACAAGCAATGTCACAACTGCATAAATTAGGGAGTTAGATAATGCTTCGGAAGCAGAAACATAGGAGAGATCACCTTGCCAAGCAGCAACCCATGCATCAAATGAATATCGCTCTGTGAATTGGCCGTTACCGATTGAAGTTCGTATTCTAAAAGATGCAATAAATATGCTAATCATCGGTGCCAGTGTGAAAATTATGCCCGTAAATATAGTGATTTTTCCAATCTTACTTATCTTTCCACGATTATGCCTT
>JABIGP010000007.1 GCA_018650105.1 Methanobacteriota archaeon | reverse complement strand
ATATGGAATCAACTTCTATGCTCTTGGACATCAATCCAGCGGGTGATTCATTACCTGGTAACGCAATAGGATTCACCAGTATTAGTAACGAACAGGGCGAATTCGTTTTCTTTGACGCTGACAATGGAATAGATGGAAGAGAATTATGGGTCAGTGACGGAACTGCAATTGGCACCCATATTGTACAAGATGTCAATTCACAGAATAGTATTGATGCGAACTCAATATTGGTTCCATTTGCTCAAGGTGTCGTATTTTCAACTACCTCCAATGAAATTCTATGGGCCAATTCAAGTGATGTGATTGAACTTTCACAGATACCAACCTTTGATATTTCATCCCAAGCAATTCTAAATTCAAGTTTGTCGATGTTATCTGCAAATACTTATTCAATCCTTAACAGCGATGGAGATAATCTTTGGTTTATCGCCAAGGATTCAAATGGTGACATTGAACCATATCACTTGTCATTATCTGGTCAATTAACGGCATATGATGTAAATCCAAATGGCAATTCCCTTGTAGGTTCAAGTGTATTTACAGACCAAGGATTAGTTGTTGTCGCGACTGAAAATTCAGGAAGGCAATTGGCATTACTTAGTTCTGGAAACACCGCTTGGCTAACTTCATTGATGGACACAACAAACGGTAACTGGCCAACAAATGTTGGTACAGGCCTTGGGTTACATTATCTATCTAGCAAGGTAATTTTTGATGCACAAACAACCGGAGTAAACCCCACGCTATGGTCTTATGATTTCAACAATGGAATGACAACTTCACTTTCAACTGAAATTGTAGTTCCTGGAGAAAGAACTGATGCGGTAATCAATGGAGGGAAAATTTTCTTTGATTGTGTAACCGCAAGTTTTGGAAGTGAATTATGTAGCAGCGATGGTACAATAGATGGCACTATTGTCGCTACTGATTTGAGTAATGGAGTAGTAGATTCTGATGTTAGACATATCGCGGTTATTGGCAATGATATCGTCTTCATCGCCTCAGCCGATGATATTGGTTTTGCACTTTGGTCAATTGATTCAACAAGCCAAATAGAATTACAATACGATCCATATCAAGGAATGGGAAATAATTCAGACAGTGGTCAATATGGCCAAATGATAATATCTGATACCCAAGTTATTTTTGTTGCACAAGATGGAATAAATGGCAATGAATTATTTGCTTGGACACACTTGCAATTAACCGATGATTGGTTAATTTGGTAATCGATTTCACTGGATTTTGTTGATGCAATAAGGGCAGGACTCTCCAACAACATACTCTGGTGATTTCTGCTCTTCTTGTGAAATTGGTTCTCTACATGCAAAGCATTGTGCGAAACCTGTCTCTTCAAGTTGAGGATTAACAGAAACTCTTTGATCAAATACAAAACAATCGCCAACCCAATGGTCTCCACCAACTTCCTCGAAGTATCCTAGGATTCCACCTTTCAATTGGTATACGTTTTTGAATCCCTGATTGAGCATGATAGCACTAGCCTTTTCACAGCGAATTCCTCCAGTACAGAACATAACTATTGGAGTATCTTCCAACTCTTCCAACAATGGTTCTGTCGCTTTGGGAAATTGTCTGAAGGATTTGATGTCTAAATCGATCGCATTCTCAAAAGTTCCAACCCTCAATTCATAATCATTACGAGTATCCAGAACAGCTACTTGTTTTCCTTCATCTAGCCACTTCTTGAATTCGGTTGGTGTAATTTCATCACCAGTAAAGCGTGCAGGCTGAATCTCATCCATTCCCACTGAAATTATCTCTTTCTTTAGACGTACATTCATTCGGTTAAACGGTTGATAATCTGTATAAGATTCCTTTAGAGTGATATCAGCAAATCTTTCATCGTTCTCTAATTCACCAATGAATTGCCTAATCTTTGGCTCACTGGCGGCTAAGAAGAAATTAATTCCTTCTAGAGAAAGTAAGATTGTGCCCTTTAGTTCTAGTTTTGCACACAATTCTTTCAGTGGTTCATGCAAATCATCTCGGTCAGGTAAATCGATGAAACGATAACCTGCGATGTTGAGAATTGCTTCGCCCATGTATTGGCCTAATATCGATTGTTCTTCAACCTCTCCATGAGTGTTTTGAGGCTAATGGATGCCTCCATCCTTGCCCAAAGGCGCGTACTGAAACTCTAGGTGCTGGTGACATCTGCCATCTTTTGTGCTCGGTTTTTTCCAAGCGATTGAGAACTTCAATTACTGTTTTTCTTTCAAAACCCATTTCAGTGATTGATTTGATGTCCAACCCATCTTCGATATGTGCTTTGAGAATTGCATCCAATACTGGATAGGGTGGTAATGAATCTTCATCTTTCTGATCTGGAGCCAGTTCTGCACTAGGTGGCTTACTTAGAGTGGATTCATTCACAGGTGCATTTTTTCCGGCAGTTGTTGCACGTGAATTAAATAACTCAGCAAGGGCATAAACTTCCATCTTGTATAGGTCGCCTAAGGGAGTATATCCTCCAGCCATATCACCATATAGAGTGCAGTATCCTTGAGCTAATTCTGATTTATTTCCAGTAGCAATCGCCATACTGCCTTGTGCATTTGCATGCCCCATGACAATTATTGCCCGCAATCTCGCTTGCAGATTTTCATTGGCAACTGGATTGCCAACAGACAATACATCACCAATACTATTCTCAACCGATTTGTGTAATTCATCAATTTCTCGGATTGAGAAGTTTATTCCCAAGGCTTGACCAGTATATTGCGCATCATCAATAGAATGTTGACTTGAATGCCGGCTGGGCATTGCGATAGCAGTTACATTCTCTGGACCAACTGCTGCTGCGGCTACACAAGCCGCAACTGCGGAATCAATTCCACCTGATAATCCCAGTACTATCGAAGAAATACCTGATTTCCTACAATAATCGGACAAACCTGTGACAACTGCATCTGCTAATTCTTCAATCAAATGTTCTGCGTCATCATGCCCATCATCATCGCTTGAAAGATACTTGATTTGATCATTTCCAATGCAGATTGAATCTTCAGATTCAGATGCTATCCAACGGCAATTTTGTGGACTCTCAAGGTCAACTAATAGCACACCTTCTTGCCAAGCAGGAGCGATGACAACCTGGCCATCTGGCCACGCTACCAAAGAACAACCGTCGAATAATAAGTCATCATTAGCACCGACTTGGTTTGCCAATAAGAATGGGTGGCCAAGTATCTGTGCTGCCGTACGACTAACATGGACTCTGGTGCTAACCTTATCCGAATGGAAAGGAGATGCACTAAGATTTACTGTTGCAGAAAGTTCTACTCCTTGCCTCCCCCATTCGGCAAGATGCTCAATTGGGTCTGCAGCATATGCTGAGGGAGTTTGTCCTGCTGCTTGCCATGCATCCTCGCAAACGGTAACTCCGAAATCCATTCCTCCGATAGTTCTTGCAATCCCTGAACGTGTATCTGCTTTGAAATATCGTGCTTCATCAAAGACATCGTATGTAGGTAATAATTGCTTTTTAGCGATTAATCGGCTACTACCTTCGCCCCTTGTATTTCCGCCATTAGGACCTGCCAAAATAACACCATTGAATGGCAACTGTCTCTCACTTTCTGCAGCGACTGGCGTACCGACTAAGACTGGTAAATCGACGTTTAATTCACTGGCTATTTTTTGTGATTTGTTAATGAAATCTGATTGCAATAACAAATCACGTGGAGGATAACCACAAATTGCAAGTTCAGTGGATACAGCAACACTTGCTCCATTTGTTTTTGCCTGATTGGCTAAGACTTCAATGCGCATTGCATTGCCTTCCAAATCTCCAACAGTTGGATCAACTTGTAACAAGCCCACAAGATTATTCAAATCAGTTCACCTCTTAGGGGAATTGGACAATCTTGCCTTCAGCATCTTTGTACCACCATTCATTGGTTTCTTTGTCATGATACCACCAATAACCATCTGCACCTAATTCCCATTCACTTGTGTTATTCTCTTGATTGACCTGAGTAACAACCGCTGCGGCCTCTACAGTAGGTTGTGAATATTCGGGAGAACTAAACTCTTCTTCTTCATCATCATCTAATTCAGAAGAATATTCATCCCAATCATAATGCTCTTTACTGCCCTTATTGGTAGTTAATCTCTTAGCCCAAATTAGGCCCGTAATAATTATTGAAAGGAAAAGAATTCCGACAAATGCCCCTAATACTGGATGAACATTTCCAAATATTTTCTCGCTGGTGCTAATTTCTCTTGCTGGGCGAACGTCAATTGATGGCCCATTTGCTGTTTCTCCATCTGTAAGTGTCACTTCAATCCATTGCAATCCCGAATATTCTGGACCCCAATCGACAATGACAATCGATTCGCCTCCTTTGATAATATCAACACTGGTGAGACGAACCGTTTTGTAGGTACCATCTTGTGAAACAGAGGTAATAGCCACATCTGTGGACCCATCTAAGGTGCCGATGTTTTTGATTACAATTGACACTGAAGTGGTTTGTCCAACTTCAACCATATGACGGGAATAAGAAACTGATGAAGATTCCATTTGGAATTCCGGTTCCAAATATGTCATTCCCCAATTGGCAACTGGAGTACCCGAGGGACTACCCATGAATCCGAGAATTGAATTTCCTGCTAAATCTCGTCCTTCAATGCGAACAAATACTTTCAATCTATCCTCTAGCATTTCACCGGTGATCCCGGATAAATTAAACGATGAAATGAGTTCTAATCTAAGACCTTCAATATCATTGCCAACCAATTCCATTGGTTCTGTTCCATCTCTTAATCGGTCCCCTGTTAATTCGTCTTCAACCCACCAAACTAATTGTAACGATTCGGTATCAATTCCACCTTCTTCAGAAATTACAATTCTTACCTCATGCAATTCAGAATCAAGTATTGCATCCATTCTAGGTGCTAGAACTTCAACTGGTATCGGCCCTTCTCCATCAACTACAATCCAACGTACAGATGAGCCTTTATCGGTTGCATCAATACCCTGTTCAGGCATACATCCTATCGACCATGTCAGTGGAATTGTCCCCGAATTTCCTGGGGTTGTTAGAGGTATGTTCCAAATACCTTGATGAGATATTGCAGATTTACTTTCACCAGCAAACAAAACATCAATACTACAATTGAAACTCGGAATAGTTCCTGTTTCTGTAAACACCACACCTCCGGAGATTTCCAATCCACTAATAGGTGCTAATCTTGCACCATCTCCTAGTAATGTTCCTGAGGACAAGTGAAGATTTACCGATTCATCAGGCACCTCCATAGCTGCTGAGAACTTCCATCTGTTTTCTGCAAAACTACGTGAAGCCTCATTCCCTGCTCGGTCTGATACTGAAATTACCGGCTCTCTTCTCGTTTCACCTAGATCAGGCATTGTCCATGCCAAGTGTAATTCAATTTGCAAAGTCATATCCTTTTCATATGGTGTTGCTGGCCCATCAGCACCCATCATAATACAGTCATCAATAATGATGTGAATTGAAAGACTTGTACAATTTCCAGTTTCAAAATCCCATTTAATTGTTAGAGGGTCAGAGCCTTGATTGCCGGCCAAAGATACTGAAACCGAATCAAGGTCTGAACCACCATTTGGCTCGCTAATATCGACATTTAGAACATATGGTGTGTCTGGGTGTAGCCAAGATTGTCGTCCGCCTTGCCATGAAAATGCATTAGCACCTATTGTTGGGTCCCCATCTGGTGCTAATTGATACATGAATAAGTGGTCGCCACTTTGATTAGAACCTGCATCTTTAATTGCATATCCTGCAGTATCTTGACCAACAATATACACTGCAACTTTTTGTCCAATACTACCTCCACTATCATCTAGCAATAGTGTGTACTGGCCTACTAATGCTCCAAGATTAGACGGTTTTAGTAATGACATTGACGAATATTCTCCTGGGTCTGGCCAGCCATTCATATTGTCATCATCTAACCATTGACGCCAAACTTTTGCATGAATATTAGTCGGCAATTCAGGTTGGTCAGTAATTTGAATTTGCATTGTTTGGGTAGTGCTAGGTTCTCTATGGTCATACCATCCAACACTGGTTTCAAGCACTCTTGGCTTTACTGAATCAATGAAGAAAGTTCTTGAAATCTCAGAATTAGTTGTTGTACCTGAGCCATTCGTAGGAACTACTCTAATGGTCCAAGTCAAATTTCCATGAGTGAAAGGAATTGTGTCGTTAACAACCCAAATATCATCATCCAAACTTGTTGTATTTGCGACAACTTGCCCTCCTCTAACAAGTTCTACTACAGCATCTCCGTCAACAAATGATGCATTGGTATCAACTCCTTCAAATCCAATATCTACGGTAAATTGAATCTCATCTGAGGATTGTAAGAACTCAACAGATTGTGGAATTATTCCTTCATCGGTTGAAATTGTGAAAGAATGTATTTCCAAATCGTTTTCATATCCTTGGTATCCAAATCCGCCCCAATAATATGTTGCTGGTGTTGATACTGTATTGGAATCAAGAATAATTCTCGATGATACAATCAATAATTCTTCATCGTCCCAATCGGGTTCCAATCTAAATGTAATGCTAAATTCTACAATCGTACCATTAACAGATGATTGAAGGGCATTGCTTGGATGTAATTCCACCAGATTATTGTCGCCTTGACCGACAGGCTCTCCCCCGTTTATTGGAAGGAACCAAGTCGCTTCATTTACAGAACCAGATACATCAAAGCGAACCATATTTGCTGTTGAAGAGAATACCTGATATGATGCATGCATGGTCATCCATTGTTGACTTGGAGTAAGTGTAATTGGTTCATCCTCCATACTTGTGTCGATAAGAATAACTTCTGATGATGAATTCATTGAAACTAATTCAACTTCTAAATCTCCTGCTGTTGAGGAGACAAATGGCACTGGTATTGAATGAATTCCATTAATCGGTACCAAACCTCTACGAGCAGAATTCATTGCCAAAACAAATGGAGATTGTGGGCCAGCATCCAAAGTCATTGATGCAGGATATGGCGCACTCAAACCTCCAAAGGTAATATCGCCTGTTCCTAGAACTTCAAACTCCACTTCTACAAATAGCGTACCCAATGCAGATACTGCTGAAGTCGAGGCTGTTAATTCAGATTTCAAGTCAGATAACTCGGTCAAGTTCAACTGTATTTGCGCAATTGACTCATTAGAATATGTCCATGTAGTAACAGTATTACTTCCAACTACAATGTTAATTGCTTCAAATGTACCACTTTCCGCCATTACAGAAAATGCGAGTGATTGTAAATCATCTTTGGCAATCCAGGCTTTTGTACTCGCATATCCGGAAATTCCTGCAACAACTTCAACTTTGTTTTCACCATTATCAAAGCGGTCTTGCCAGCCCCATGAACCAACCCTATCATCACTGCCACCCCATTGATAAGTAGAGGATATTGTACTTGCTGCGGCAAAATCAATGCCTGGCTGAGCAGGATTAAATCCACCATCAAACAAAATTTCAATCTCTTCAAATTGCCAAGAAGTAAAGTTGCTCATATTACCATCTGCGGGAGAGAGGGCTGCAAATTGCAATTGGAAACCAAATAGAGTATCATCCAAATCGTATGTATAAGGCAATGAAATATTGGTCCAGTTTTCACTTGGATCAAATCTTATCTGCGCTTGAGAATTAGTTGCTTGACCATCTATTATCATGCCTTTAGAAGCAAAATCAGGCCAATACCAAGGAGACATTACCTTGTCATTTGCAGTACCTGAAAATTTAGTTGTAGAACTTGAATAGGTCGCTCCGATACTAGTCCAACCTTTCTCTGTTGGATTAGGTTGTAGTGTGTCTTTGTATGCTCCATCAAAGGAAAGCGCGAAAATTCTTGGAATCAATCCTGCATTTGATTCATTGAATTCAAATTTTACTCTAACTTCATCAACATTTTCAAAATCAACAAACTGTAACGGAATCACATTGCCCGAACCACTTAATCCACTTATTTCTAGCCCATTATGGTCTAGCACTGTCCAATCAAGACGTGAACCTGTTGGAACATCTGCATCGATATACATTGGCGCCATCACCGATTTTGAAACTGGGAAAGAAGCATTGCTTGCCCAACCAATTGTCGGGCTAATCCAAGTAGCTGAAGATGGTATGTCTAGGAATACATCATCAAAGAACCAATAGTCGCAACATGTACTTGAACCGGAGTTTTGGTATGCTCTTATCTGACTATTTGTGTGCAATGCTACCGCTGGCAAATTGAAATTTAATTGGGTAGCAGTACCACCTGCTGTTGAACCCAAGTAAGTTTGGAAAGTAGTCCATGAACCACTACTCGCCTTGTATTGGAATGCAAGGTTTTCATTTGAATCCGGTTCCTCACCGCAGCCAGAATTGCCTTGCTTCACCCATGCGTGTACAGAAACTGACGATAATCCATTTAGATTGACAACTGGAGATGTTGCATATGTTGAACCCGCATATGTTCTAATCGAACCCCCACCGGTGCCATTTGTTCCACATCCAAGTGTTGACCTTCCCGAATAACTGTTAGAGAAAGTCCAACCATCGGTACCAGAATCAAAATCCCAAACCGCGTCAACCCCTTTTAGCGATAATCCATCACCTGATTGTTTTGCACCATCCAATTGGGCATTGGAATGTGACCAGATGCTATTGTCGTCCCAAATAGTTGCAGATTGAGTAACCTGTACCGAAGGAGAGAGTTGGAGGTTGACATCCACTAATGGTTCATTGCTCAAAACTTCAACTGTGAAGTCATTATTTACTGTTGAACCATCTAATGAAATAGTTTGAGTTGCGCCTATTGAGGCAGGGAAAATAACAGGTTTTTCATCCAATAATTGTTGATTATTGACACCATCATATTGTGCCAAAAGACCAATTTGAATAGGTCCGCCAATCAAGAACAATAGGACAAGGAGAATTGCACGATGGGCAGAACCTCCTCTCGCCATAGACTGACGCTGTTGTTGAAAGGTCTTCAATGATGCCCTCAAACAATCTCTCAAAGGTCATTTTGCTCATATTATTATAAAAAAATTTCAATTGAATTAATTCGGCGAATTTTGCCTAAATTATCAATAATATTGAGGTAATTCCAATTCCACAGCAAATAATGGATCTGGGTCTGTAGAATCGTGGTATGCAACAACAACTCCACCATCAGATAATATTGCAAGACTGGCGAAATCAAAGCGAATATCATTTCCAGCACCGGAAGTTGAATCTAAATCTCCCTGTCCGATATAGGTCAAAGTATCAGGTGACATATCTTCTGAATATCCACGTACATGATAGACCATGTCTACATCTGGACCTTCAGTACTTTGATAGCGAATATTTAGGACAAATAAGTCCAAATCACCATTTGCTTGGAATTCCCATTCTTCAATTTCACTCGACACCTCACCCATTTCATAGGTGTAATTTTGCCAAGAAATTGCTCCATCTGTTGAAATGAAATGTGTGAAAACTGTGCCTGAATTTTTCACACAATGTATCGAACCGGTAGTATCAATTTGACAATATTCAGATGGGAATTGCACCTCAAGTTCATTCCATGACAATGTAGTATCCATGTATGCAGCATTACCACTATCGTAGTAATTAGGGAATAGTAATCCACCAGAAGGTAATGGGAATGAGCGCATTTCCTTATGTGGCTTGTTAACATCATAGTAGGCCGGTAAATCTGATTCTGTGAAATTTAAATCCAATTCAATTGTTGGGTCTCCACCGCCTCTATTTGGAAATTGGAATGGATAATAATTCAATCCATCAACACTAATTTGTCCACCGGCATTTTGTGTTTGATGCCAAAAATTTGAGACGATAATACTAGCCCAATCTCCATTGCCAAGACTGGACGAAATAGGACCGACTACCTCCACTTGCCATGAACGGTCATAGAATGGTTCTGTAATACGGTTATAGCACCACTTCCATTCCTCTTCGCTATCATCGTATAGGATTGCATAGAATTTGTCAATCTTTCCATCTGCTCCAATATATGGGAACCAAGACATTGAGATTATGTCTCCATTGGTTGCTTGAACGATGCTTCCTTCACCAAGTCCTTCTTGACCTGGGTTTGTTGGAACGAATGACCTGCATTGAGTATCTGGGAGAACTCCTGGAATGTAAGTATCCCATACATGACCGCGGTCTTCAGTATAAACAGGATATTCTCCGCCAATATTCATGATATCTCCTTCAATTGTAGTAGCGATATAATGCTCGCAACAATTACCGCCGTAATCCTTGTTGAAAACAGCCCAAGTAGTATTGGTGGTTTCATTAGTACGCAAATCAATGGTAATGAATTCTCTTGCATCCCCATGACCTACTTCATCGATGAGAACATAATCATCAAAAATTGCTGTACTATTATTGTCGCCAAATATCTCTTCACCATCACCTAAGCATCCAGCCATCAAGGTGGAAGCGGCAATGAAGATGCAAAGTAGCACTCGGCGCATAAGAAAACCTCGCGCATCCTCACTTTCAAGGCATCGCTTCAAAGTATTAACAAAAATAACTCACTCAACTGTAAATTGAACGGTGATTCCATCGACTGTGAATGAATCTGCATCTGCTGGCGCTTGACCTTCTGAATGGAACACTGCTGCCGCACTTCTTGTTTCTGTAGCGATCCATGTTTGGTCGGAGTCAAACATCTCAGGTGCGTTTTGCAACCAAACCTGTAAATCGATTGTTGCCTCTATTTCAAAGTCCAATTCCTTGCGCTTTGCTTGAATTCTGCGTGTAATATCTCTTGCTAATCCCTTTGACAATAATGCAGGAGTATCTTGCATGTCCAATACCAATGAAACTTGAATTGCATCTTCACCTTGGCCAATTGTGATAGTTTCTGCTGCGAAACCTTCCTTTTCAGCACGACGGATTTCAACATCGTTTTCATCAATATCAACACCCATTATTTGGAAGCCACCAGCAATTATTGCATCTAGCATTTGTTGAGGGTCTTGTGCATTCTTTATCTCATTGGAGATTGCATTAACCTCTGCCCTTGCTTTGGGTGCTAAGGTTCTGAAATTTGGTGCTAGTTCCACTTTTTGGAAGCGATTCAAATCTTGCTCGATTGCAATATTTTCAACATTCAATTCTTCCGCTAAGATATCGTGGAATATCGAAATGTCTGGTCCTGCAACAATCCATCCTTGGGCACAAGGTAGCCTTTGTCTTCT
>JABIGP010000018.1 GCA_018650105.1 Methanobacteriota archaeon | reverse complement strand
GGCATTGGTGGCATACCTGGTGGAGCAGGAGGTGCATCCATCGGAGGTGCAGGTGGCATCTCTGGCATAGGAGGCATTGGTGGCATACCTGGTGGAGCAGGAGGTGCATCCATCGGAGGTGCAGGTGGCATAGGTGGCATCTCAGGCATAGGTGGGTTTTCGTCGCTCATTTTCATTTCCTCCAAGGTATCCGCCGAAGCGGTAAACGCTCCATCGTCTAATAGCACATAACCGTTCTCCCCAATAGTTTTGCAAAAAATCACCTTCTTGCTGGTATTTCTGTAGAATGTATTGGTTGCGAGAGGTTGATGTAGGGTCGGCAAGAGGGAGATACATGGTCGGTCTAGATAGTGGTACTCCCCCAGTACTTTTCGTGGTAGGAACAGCAGGCGCAGGTAAATCTTCACTAGTTACTGCATTTCAACGCTGGTCACGTTTCCAAGAGACAGATGCAATAGCAGTAAACCTCGATCCTGGTGCAGAAAGATTACATTATGATGCAGAGTTTGATGTTCGCGATTTGATTTCACTGAATGAAGTGATGACTGAATATGACTTGGGTCCAAATGGAGCGCAAATATTGGCAGCAGATCTTCTCGCAGCACAAGCGGATGATGTTGCAGCAAACCTTCATTCAATGACTGGTGAATTGATGATTATTGATACGCCTGGTCAAGTAGAATTATTTGCCTTTAGAGAAGCTAGTAGTCATATGATAGAGGTTCTTGGAAGAGACCAAGCTGCAATTATATATTTGTTCGACCCTATGTTATCCCGTTCACCTTCAGGATTTGTCTCACAAATGCTCCTTTCGAGTATCGTAGAATTCCGTTTGGGGATTCCAACAAAGAATTTCTTATCAAAGTCTGATTTGCTAGACCCTACTGAATTAGAAAAGATTCTTGAATGGTCAGAACGACTCGAAATATTAGAATTGGCTCTTTATGATGAAGCGGGTGGACAACGAACTGAGTTCGCAATAAATCAACTCAGAATGATGCAACAATTTTCGCAATTACCTGGTCTAACACCTCTATCTTCTGAACTTGAAGATGGACTTGCAGATGTACTAACTTTTGCTCAGGCATTATTTGGTGGAATGAGCGATGCCCGTGATGGATTTGCTGCAGATATTGGCAATGAGAGAAACTGAATATTTTACTGTAATCATTTCAAGTTCTCCTTTCTATAGAGGAATTTCTATTGAATATTGAGACTTTCAATTGATAACACTTAGAAGCCTTCTTTTGTTGCATATATTACATGGTAGAGCACCTATTAGCAATTGATGATGTCGCAGATGACTTTGAAAAAATACTTCGCTGGGCGATTGAATTCAAACGTGCTTGGAAAAATGGAGATGATGTTGCGCAAAACTTCTTCCCCCTTGATACACTCGCAATTGGTTCAATTTATGAGAAGCCAAGTACTAGAACGAGAGTTTCATTTGAAGTCGGAATAAACCGTTTAGGAGGTTATCCATTAACTCTATTGAAGAATGATATTCAATTAGGAAAATCTGAATCAGTTTCTGATACTGCAAATGTTCTTTCAAGATTTCTCGGCGGTATTACCTATCGCTGCTTTGCCCATGCAGATGTTAGCGAGTTAGCAGAAAATGCAGATGTTCCTGTAATCAATGCTCTTTCTGATAAGCACCACCCATGTCAAGCCGCTGCTGATTTGATGACGATTATTGAGCACTTTGATGATACTGAAGATTTGAAAGTTTGTTGGGTTGGAGATGGAAACAATGTTCTACACGACTTAATGTTAGCCTGTGCAATGCTTGGAATAGATATCCATTATGCAGTGCCAAAGGGTTACGAGCCTGATGCAGATGTTGTTCAAAGAACAAAAGACTTCGCTGAGAAGAATGGCAGCAAGGTTGTCGAAACCAATGACCCAGTAGAGGCAGTTACCGATGCACACGTAGTATATTCTGATATTTTTGTCTCAATGGGTGAAGAACATATGGACGATAAAGCAAATGATTTTGATGGATTCCAAGTAAATGAAAAATTAGTCGGGCATATGGATGATGACTGGAAATTTATGCATTGTCTGCCGGCACATCGTGGCGATGAAGTTACTGATTGGGTAATGGATCATGAGCAGTCAATTGTCTTCGACCAAGCAGAGAATAGAATGTGGGCACAAATGTCCCTACTATCATTCTTAATCAATCCAGCAGCTTGGGATGCAATGGCTGAATTTATGCAAGTGGAATAAGTATTCACACTAGCATTGGTAACAAGAAACCGATTAACCCAAGAAGCATTGCTACGCGTATTCTAGCGGAAACTAAAGCATCTTCACCTTTGAATAGTGGACCATTTAATGTAATTAAAACTAATATTGCTGGAGTTTGAAATACCAACTGGCCAAATTCAAACGGTCCCCTCCAATATGGCATATAGAGGCATACCAATGCTGCCATGATGACCACATAAGCCGCCATCCTAGATTTTTCTAGACCAATTTTCATTGGTAATGTTGTTCTTTGGCCTTCATCAGCAATAATGTCTTGACAGTCCTTGATGATTTCACGTGCAAGGTTCGTGAAAAATACAACTCCAGCAACCCACCAAATCAATGGATTCAATAATCCACCAACGCTTGATGCACCATATATTATCACAGCCGCTACCATTAAGGAAATTGCAATATTACCTTGCAGGCCCATTTCTTTTGTTTTTGGGCCATGGTCATAACTGACCATCAGAATAACAGCGATAGCATAAATGACAATCGTTGTCCACCATAAATCAAAATCCATACTAAAATATGCTCCACTTACTAAACAGAGAATACTCAATGCCCATAGAATCCAGCTAAACTTAGTAGCCGCTATTAGGCTGATTTGTTGTGAAGGAAGTGGTCGGTTTGGATGTGCTAATTTATCAATTTCAAAGTCCTTGATATCATTCATTACATTGCCT
>JABIGP010000008.1 GCA_018650105.1 Methanobacteriota archaeon | reverse complement strand
AGAGGACATGATGAATCTTATGCGCCAAGCAGTTGCTATCATCAATCACCTTGGTTCTGGAAATCACAAGGACCTTCACAACAAGCGTTCACTGGAACTATCAGAGGCAAAGATTCGTCGTCTCGCTCGTTATTACATCTCAGAAGGAAAACTTCCTGCAGATTGGAGATACAAGCGTGAAGAACTTCGCTTGATGGTTGAGTGATTATCACTCAGCAATAATTTGCTGCAACTATTTGTTTGCTAGTGCTTTCTTAGGCGAGTTTGCCAGAATTATAATCATTAACCGCTTGCATTATTTCCTGTTCAGTATTCATTACAAAAGGGCCATAGCGTGCAATTGGCTCATTGATTTGTGGACCTGCTAATACTAGTAGGTTTACATCTTCTTCAGCAGATTCACTAACGGATAAACACACAACTTCTCCATCACTCAGCAGCCCTAATTGGCCATCATTTAGAGTTCTATCTTCAATATTTAGTCGTCCCGAGAAGCAATATATCATCCCATTCAATCCCTTTTTGATGGATTGGGTAATTTTACCACCTGGTTTCAAAGTCATGTGTAAATATGTGATTGGAATCACAGTATCTATTATTGCAGATTGACCCAAACTCTGTCCAGCAATCACTCTAACTTTGACCAAGCCATCTTCTGATGTTACAATCGGAATCTCTTCAGCAGGAACATCTTGGTATCTAGGTGGCATCATTTTATCTGCAGCAGGTAAATTGACCCATATTTGGAAGCCGTGCATAACCCCTCCCTCTCTTTTGAAATCTGGATGTGGTAATTCCGAATGAATCACCCCTCTTCCAGCAGTCATCCACTGCACATCACCAGGGTTTAATTCACCAGAATTACCTGCCGAATCAGCATGATTCATTCTTCCTTGCAGTAAATATGTAACAGTTTCAAAGCCTCTATGAGGGTGGTTTGGTGCACCTATTGCCCCATTCGCCGGCCACTCCACAGGTCCCATTTCATCGAGTAATAGAAATGGGCTAGTCAATGCGCTCATCGGAATCGGTCGCCGTACAGGAAAACCTCCACCCTCTAGAACAGTTCTTGTTGGCACTGTACTTTTCAAGAACCTAACATCCGTCAATTAATCACCAAATATTGCTAAATGGGCACGGATAATAATTTAGATGGTATAATGATTGAAACTATTATTATTAATTGGCTAGTCAATCACTCAGGTTAAAGAAGAGTTGCATATAGCAGGAATAGTGGAGGGCCAAGGATGCATGATTTGTTGACAACAGCCCCATTTGCAGATGTGCGAAATATTCTAACAGATATTGCGACAAAATTTGCAGAAGCAAAAGTGGTCCACATTCATGCACCCGCTGACCTAGAAGGAATCCTTGCCCTTTCCCAACTTGAAGCGGCTTGCCTTGACAATGGAATCAAGTATCAACGAAAATTATTGCCAAGTCACAGGAATATTCCTCGTGATGAAGTTCCACAACCCAAGCCAATTAGTGAAGGATTATTGGTTCATATTGATCCATTTGAAGATACTTGGATTATTGATGAAATACCTGCTACAGAATACATTCACATTATGCCTCTTTCTGTAGGTGTTAGAATGGGTACCAAAAAAACTGAACGAATGGGTGGGCTTGATGTCGTCGCTCAATGTTCAGCAATTGCAGCTGCAATTGCTCCTAATGGTAACAGGGTGAGAAGAATGCGACCATTTTCTGGAAGCGGGCTTTGGTTAAGGGAAGCACTTGATACTACATTTGACCCAATTCATACTTTCATTCGCGACCATCTAAGAGATGAAGGGTCAATACGGACTGTTTGTTTGCCTGAAGTTGCAAATCCTGCAGGTGGAATGATTACTAATTTGGCGGAGAGAATGCTTTCACGATTATCCAAGAGTTGGCCCAAAATGAACATCGATGAACGTAGTCAAGCTTTGAGTGAATTGATTCTCCCAACATTGACTGATTCTACTCTTTCAACTGCAAGATTGGAAGAATTAGTTTGGCATCGTTGTGTCATTAGTTCATCGTCAATAGATATTGCTAGCCAGTTATTTTTGGCATCAAAAAAATGGCCTGATGACGAAAAGAAGGTCAAATTGTTTGCCTCAGAACTACTTGATGAATTCATAACAACTGGAAATTTGATTCAATAATTTGCACCGGCGGGTTGAAACCTCACAACACATTGGGCTAATCATGGCAATTGAACGATTGTTGACCGGAAGCATCCGAGACCAAGTAAAAGACCTAATGTCTACCGAAGACTTGGTGATTGAGGCGTTTAGAGATTTAGTAAAAGATGAATTAAAAGCCCACATCAAGAATGTCATTGATGAAGACCCAGAGTTAAAAGAGGAAGTCAAAGAAGCAGTTTCATATTATTTTCACACTAAGGCTAGAACTGTATATGCTGAATTAAAGGCAACAAGAGCCGCAACTCGCCTTGGTTTGAGACTATTACCTGATGATTTACAAGGAGAAGTAGGGCAGGCTGTGGTTTCATTATTTGAGAAAGAGTTAGGAACATTGCTTGAAAAGGCTCTATGAGCATTCGCTGAATCAATAAATCAGTCTTGATTATTGGTGTATTGTCAATTATTCAATCGTTGGGGTTATGTGTTATGCCCCTTCCGTTGGTATTAGTGGTGTCAATGTTGCAACGACCATTTCTGATATTGACAATATTTCTTTGTTCAATAGCTGCTCCATTTGCAAATTCTCCGGCCTTTACTGCGAGTGCTGAAGAAACGGAAGTTTGTTGTGAACCAGAAGAAGTTGACCTGCACCTTATTGGGGCTTCATCATCAGGAATGTTAACTCCATTCATTCAAGAATTATCAGAAACTTCACAAATTGCAACAATTGCAAATGCTGTCACTTCCGAGGAAGAAGTTGGTTCATGGACACTGAACTCGATTTGGACAGGGGCTTATCCATCGGATGTTTGGCAATTTTCAATCCCATACGAAGTAAGTGATGCTGGAGGTGCTCAAATCAATGCCACAGTAAAAATTACTTCAGGGGCTTCTATGTTAGGTGAAGCATTTACGAACCCAGGCTCTTCTTTCCTAGCACAGGGAACTGGCACATTAGATTTTGATATTGAAATTGATCAAGGCATCCTCTCCAATCCAATAAAAATCGAACTAACTGCTAGAACAGTAGTATTTAGCGTACCTGCGACCGATGCAAAATTGGAATTGAAATGGGGTTCAAATGATGATGATGCGATACTTAAAGCAACAATTCCAATATTAGAATTGAAATTGTTAGAACCTGAAATTGAAGGTTCTGATGTTTACTTGCCATTAGTTATTGACTCTCCTTGGGGAATGAATACATTAGCCCATTCAGAATCACTAGTGATAAAAGTGAATGGAATTGAATTGAATGATGACCCTATCGAAACGGGAGTTGGTGATGCGGTAAGAATTACTTGGACCTGGAATGGTGCCAGTGGAGGAATCGAAACCATTGACCTCGAAGTCATTTTTATTTTACAATCTAATGGGCCGACATTTACGATACCGGCCACTTATGAAATTGAAACATTCGATACGGGCGGAGGAACTGGAAGTTATTACCCACCTGATGAACCTCTGCGAACCAATGGTGATGGGAGTCCGCTTCATGTTACTGCAAGTGCTGTTTTAGAATCAACAAATGGAAAATTAAAATTATCACGAGTTACAAGTATTGAAGTCGGTGGAGAAATGGCATTTTGGATGCGCTGGGGAATGGACCACATTGGTGACGACAATCCCGAACTTTCACTAGTATTGGGGTATTTTAACGCTGGTTCTGTAGGTGATGCGGAAAGAGTTAGTAGATTTATTGAGCCAGTAGAAGTTGATGAATTTGAACGACAACTGAGTAACCTAGCAACAGTATATCTCACCTCTGGTATGGCAATAGATGCTGATGAATTATTAGGCTCGTTTAATAATTTTGAGACAATCAAAATTGAAGTTGACCTGCACGGTCAAGAAGCAGTAGTGACCCATCCGTTAACGCTAACTTTTAGCACCACTGAATATGTTGATGATGGTGTTAGAATTGATCTAATTCGTAGTTTTATTGTTGTCCAGCCAGCACCGATTTGGGATGATTTCAAGATTGATGTAAAGGGGGAGACCGGTGCGTTAAATTCATTCTCCACAGCAACATTGCGCGAGAGTGAAGAAATAATTTTCAAGCATTCAAGATTACCTTGGGGAGAAGTTCTGTCACTTGAAGGAAATAACATTGCACAGGATGAAGATTTCACGCTTTCAATAACCCCTACCTCTTCGCCACTTGACTCTCCAGCACCTCTCTTTCTTCTTGTTGTAACGGCCTTCCTCGCAGGCTGGATGCTTGCACTGCGCATGACTGCTAAAAGGCACCGTCGTTGGCTATTTGGTGAGTCCGTTCTAATTCTTGTAGTTGCAGCAATTCACTACTTCGCATTCCCACCAATCTTTGTGGTAATTGCGGTTACGACAGTCATAGTGATTTGGTGGTTTACAGCAATTATCAGTCCTCGAAGATTGAACGTTGTTGAAATGAATGAGGCCATAGTTCCAACAATTCCATGTCCGGCATGTGCAACATCAAATCCGGTAGTTAGTGATGAGCGCCCATACAGATTCCCTTGCTCTGGTTGTTCAAGGGTCATCAAATTGGTTGCTTAATTATAGATTCAAGCCTTGAAAACCTGCTTGAGTGATTTGACAATAGTCCGTGCTTGATTATAATCTGATGGCGAGAAATATCCAGCAAATCCACCATTGTCAACTGCAACAACTGCTTGAGGACTACGTTTCTTAATTTGGCTAAGAACATCCGATAGTGAAGTATCCAATTCTACTTGAAGAAAATCCATTTCCATTATTTCACCACATTTTGTTGAACTAACATCAGAGCCCTTTGAAATCGCAGTAAGCATTTGCTTGGTTCCAATTACACCCTTTACTTTGTTTTCATCGTCAAGAACGATAAGTACACCGCCAGGTACGCTAAGAAGTCGGTTAGCCCCTTCTTGAATAGAGTCATTTAATCCAGCAGTAATGTGTTCATCATCTAGTTTAAGGTCGGCAACAGTCTTTTCCACAGGTTTCACCACTATCTGTTCTGTTGCCCTGCTCTATCATTGTTTGGATGCAGAAATTACTCCAATATTCAATCATGTGTCAAGACAATTTTATTTTCAGCAACAATTATTCCGTATCCTATTCGTTCAAGTTGTAACATTGTGCCTATTGGGTGCTGATGATTTTCCATTTTGCCGGCGATGGACATAATCTCTCCATTTTCAACAACAATCAGCTCAGCATCAACACAATTGCTACCGACCCAGTGAATGATTGGACGTCTATCTTTTCTTTCTATTGAGGTGATTTGAGCACTACTTCCATCTAAATTGATGTCACAAAAATCCTTCAATCGAACTTCATTTTGCTGACAATCTTCAGAATTGAGGTAAACTGAGTTATTATTTAATTCAAATTTACGTAGTCCCATAGACTTGTCATTTGGGTGGACAGCAATGCTGACATGATCTGGGCATTCACCACTAAGTGAAACCTGTATCGGGTTTTTCACGAATGAAACGCGCGGTGCACTTGCATCTATTTCCTTGGTATTGTGGCTGTATAATGTTGATAGTGGCACACTAATGTCCTTCTGAGTAACTCCAAGTTCAACCCAAAAATTTCGTAGTGCTTGGGCGGTAATGCCTCTCTCTTTGAGCGCAGATAATGTTGGTAGCCTTGGGTCATTCCATCCTTCAAACAATCCAGCCTCAATGTCTCTTCTCATCTGAGATGTGGAAAATCCACCCCATTCGTGAACTTTCACTCTACCCCAATACATCGTTTCTGGATATTTCCAGCCAAAGTGTTGATACAACAAAGTTTGCTTACGAGTTGAATCCATCAAATCCTTTCCTCTGATAATATGAGTCACCCCTTGCAGATAATCTTCAACGGCAGATTGGAAATCAAGAAGAGGCCAAACTTTGTATTTACTTCCGATACCTTCCCTTGGGTGTGGATTTTTTTGCGTATCTTGAATCCTTAGTGCTGGCCAATCTCTAAGTGCAGGATTTTTCATTTCCATATCAGTCTTTACTCTTACAACAGCATCTCCTGGTACAAATGTCCCATCATTCATATTATTCCACAAGTGAATATTCAGTTCCACTGAATTGTCGCGGCAAGGGCATGGGGTTTTTGATTCCCTAAATTGCTTAAAATCTTCACCCGAACATCGGCATACATAGCCAAAACCTTCATTCAGCATTTTCATTGCATACTCGTAATAATGCGGCATTCTTTCACTAGCGATGACAATCCTATGTGGCTTGAAACCGATAAGCCATTCAGCTTCTTGTGGTATTTGCTGATATGCGATTGGCAGAGGTGGTTTTACAGTAGTATCGGTATCGTCGAATCTGAGAATTAATTCACCATCCCACTCTTTGGCATATGTTGAATTGATTACTAATCCTCTTGCATGACCAAATGATAACGGGCCATTTGGATTTGGAGCAAAACGTAGAACTACATTACCTTTGACCGCATTAGGGAGTTCTGGTAACCCAGTTCTTCTTTCCTTCTTTTCTCGTTTCATCAGTAGGTGGGGTGCTTCATTTTGAAGAATTTCAATCAATGCATCTATTCCTTGAGAAGCAGCAATTGAATTTGCTTCAGTAACCGCTTGAATAATCAATGGGCTTACAATACTTCCATGCTGTCTCAATTCAGTCATTGTAGCCATTACTCTTCCAATAACAGAACCGGGAACTGCCTTACCCTCGTATTCAATAGCATTCTGAATTGCTAAGTGACGGATGGCCGCCAACGTTTCTTCATCGGGTGTCCAACTCATACGCCTCAGCACCGCCAGTGGCCAACCATTCATCAATTAAGTGGCTATATCTTTGCTCAGTTTACATTACAAGGCCATTGTTATCTCAACCGTCGGCCATAACAATCGAATATAATGGCCCAATAAGGGCTATTCTATGGCCATATTAATCAAACAATGTGCTTTGAATATTAATTGAATCATTCCTAATAGGTGGTGGAGTATCATACTTTTCCGCCCACTTATTTTTGATGGTTGCCCAAGACCATCGCAACTCACTATGCGGGAGAGGAGAAGTAACTAATTTGTCTAATATTTTCTTAGTATTAGGATCACTTGGATAACCTGAACCAACAGAAAATCCCACTTGCTGTGATAATTTTTCTATCAATTCATCTCTAGTGACTTTGGCGAAAATACTGGACATTCCAACAACAGGGTCGATTGAATCTGCTTTGTGAAGACTCTCCATTTCACTTTGTTGCCATGGCCAATTTTTCACTCTTGCAATTATTCTATCAGAAAATCGTTGAGGATTTACATCACATGCATCAGCTAAAATGGAAACATTTTCTGAAAGTTGTTCTGATAACGAATTTATGCATTCAGCAAATAAATCAACTTCCAGAATGTTGAGGCCGTCACCAGATAATGCAGCATCAATTCTTTGAGGGCTGCAAATATTGACCCCACACTCCCATCCTCTTGATTCCATTTGCGATTTATACCATTCAACTAGTTGCAGCCTTTTTTTGGCACTAAGATCCTTTGAGTCTTTCACTCCAGCCTCTACTAATAGAGAAATATCATCAGCTGGAATCGCACACAAACCAACAACTAGTGGCCCAAGGCAAGGTCCTCTTCCCGCCTCATCTAGACCTACTCGCCACATTGTAATCACTCAGATATCCAAATCGTCCAAATCAACCATTGATGGAATTGACTCTGGTAGCGGTACTGAGGATACTTCTTGACCTACTGGGGATTCTTTTAGGATTTGCTGAGGGTCATGCCTTGTTGTTAATTTTGTTTCATTTGGTTTCATCTCTAAAGTTTCATTGCCAGTGTGGGGAGTGGCAATTCCCTGTTCCTGTATTACTTCAAGGATCGAATCAGCGCCATGCTTCGCAATTGTTGTATCATGGGTTTCCAAGACTGTTTTTGCAGCATCTCTAAGAGATTCCTCAACAGGTTCTGTTGCTGGTTGGCTAACTCCTGCACGGGTAGAAAAGGCCTGCTCAAAGTGTTCCTTTTGAACATGCAATGAACTTGCTAGTTCAGGTTGCTGGCTTGATTGTGAAAACTTTTCTAGCCAATCACTTACTTCTTCTGGGGCTTTATTTTTCTTTGCCAATAATTCATTTCTAACCGCCTCTTCAGCCTTGCGAATATTCCGGTCAGTATTGGCCTTCAGAAGAATCATGCTGGCAACAAAGGCACTCATTATCACTAATGACCATGCTTTTAGTACCTCCCATGTTGTAGAAATTATCGCTGCAAAATCAACTATTGGCTGGTCTTCTATTAATTCCGGTTGCCAAGGCAGGCCAAGATATTCAGTAGAAGAAATATGGAGGAATTCAATTTCTGGAGAAAATTTTGAACGAACAGTAGTATTGACCCAAATCGTACCATTAGTTTGCTGTTCCAAGGGCAATTCCACCCATGCTCGTAAAGTAAAATTCGCACCAACAGGAATATCATTTATCTCAAAAGATCTCGGATTCTCAACACCTTCCTCCACAATTGCTGCGAACGGTGGAACAAATGCCATATCGGTTGAATGAGATGATTGTAATTGAACTATCAATCCGTCTAATGCATTACCATTATTACGCAAAGTCATCGCTATTGAAAGTCTTCCTTTTGAATCAATTTCCTCAACCACGTCTTCGAATGTCCAATTGATTAATGGAGCAATTTTTACTGGAATTTTTATGATTTGAAATTGTTCACCATTAAGGAAATTTACTGCAATTTCAACATCACCATTATCAAATGCCATGGAATCATTTTTTGCAGTAATAATTATCTCAGGAAATGTTTTTTCAAATCCACTTACGATTTCAATTCCAGAGGTTGGAATATTTGTTTCAACATATTCGGGAGAACTTAACATTTCGAGTGAATAATAGTCGATTGCATTTCCTAAATTAGTAACTGTGATTGTCGAAGTGCAATTTTGAAGTGGTAGCAGATAATTACATCCACCGGTAGCCAATGAGGCTTCACCCGCCCTTTCTCTAACAATTTCTGCCCCTACATCAATTGAATATGTACGCTCGTATGCACCTATTGCAAAAACAAAGAAACGGACATTAATTGAGCCGCTATATTGCAGTGGTGATTGAAAACCAACCTCTATTGTTCTTGATTCGTTAGGGGCTAAAAATTGGTCTTCCAATCCATTGAATAATGCAACAGTCCAGCCATCATTTTCAAAGCGGTCTGATTTAGAAAAACCACTAATGGTGTCACCATTTTCATCAATTGCTTGCATTGTAAGATTCATTCTACTATCTACATTTCCGCTATTACGCAGGGTAATCTCTAGTCTTCCATTATCGCCGGGTGCTAATTCCAAATTAGGTTCTGCAAAGTCAATACTGGCATTACGGTACGAGTCAAAAATCAAGTTGAATGACCATTGAATTAAATCTCTATCGAGCCCTGATACAGCCTTTAGCGTAAATTGCGGACCTGTACCTTGTAGGGGGGCACCATCGATTACTTCTGGAACATCAATCCATACAGTGACATACGACAATTGGCCTGGAACCAATGTTTCAAATGCATTATTTCCAACAGTTTCATTCATCGTCCAACCCCAATTATATTCCGAGGATGGTGAATAAATATCATAGGTAATATTATCATCAAATAGTGCATTATTTGTGATGTTAACTGCGACAGAAGTTCTGGTCCCAGCCTCTACAGTAAAACTAGAAACACCACTAATACCAAAGCTTAGGTTGCTTTGAGGGGCAATTGTCACAAGAATTTGTGAAGTCACATAACTCGAATCAATGTCAGTAGTGATATTCAATGTGATGAATGCAGAGCCATAGGCCGAATTACTTGCAGCAGTGACATTAAATTTATATTGCTGCAAATGATTCTCAACCAATGTATAGTTTAACGGCAACCCAGTGACCGATAAATCGGAACTAACATTCTCAATATTTGCAGTAAATGTTTGAACCTCTTCAGCAATATTGTGGGTTGTGAAGAATACTTCTGACATTCCTCCTCGGTGAACTATTACCTCGTCAGGAGTATGGACAGACATCATCTCATCGTTTTCCCTTGCTTGTACATCATCAGTTGCGATAACCATTGGAAATAGGCAAGGTAGGATAAAAAGTGCAAGTACTAACCATCTGCCCATACATACTGCATGCAGTATAGTTCTTCAATCAGTAGCATACTGTGTGCGTGAATACAACAAATACTGGTGCATTGAACAAGAATGTCTGATGGCAGGGTTCTTCAAAGAAGTAGTTTTGGCCGAACCATGCCGCCTATTTGGCCATTTGGAAAAAAGAAGGAGCCGGACCAACTCGATGAGGAACCACCGGCACCAATAATGTACAAAATGGGTGAAAGCGCTAGTCAGCAAACACTAGCAGATGAAACTCACAAAAATTCTAACGACTACAAATCAGCTCTCGCACTATTCGGTGGAGGTGGAACCGAAGTCAGCAAGGCAGAAGATCAATCATCTCAATATGATGGAATTGTTTCGGGAGATGGCCAAGGTGCTTCTAATGCTTCAGAACCTGCAAAAACATCACAAAAACTTCCTGAGATTAGTGCCAGAACAGAAGCGCCTAAACAAGTTCAAGCAACTCCTCCCAGCATTCCATCAAAGCCAGCCCCTCCAAAGGTCCCAACGACTCCAGCATTCACTTGGGTTCATCATACAGATGGCTATCATTACAAGAAAAAAGCCGATGGAACTTTTGATGCAGTTCCACATGTGAAGAATAATAGTGGTTCTTATATTCCATATAGTTGAATAGAAGATATCTATCAAACAGGGTCTGGTAGTGCAGAATTGAGTAATGAAACATCAAATTCTGCCCCATTAATTGGTACCTTTAATTCAAATTCGTTTGAGACAGAAGGGTCAATTTCTCCAAAACAACCGACCCATACATCTCCAACAATGACTTTTGCAGAACGTCCTCCTAACCATGGTCCTTCTCCTTTTGGAAGTGGTTCAATTTTATATTCACTAGCGCCCAAATCTCTCATCATTGCTTGAATTCTACCTCGGACAGCAGCAAAACCACCGCCCCTTTCAGCCATTAAAAAACCAACACGGTCACAATTCTTGTGGTCTCGAACTACAGTTCCTAATTCATACACACCTTGTGGTAACTCATGATGGCGATTACTTGCTAATAACCTAAACAAACCTGGCAAGATGTATTGACGCAGCAATGTATGGTCAATTGTAATTGGATTAGTAATTCTAGTGACTTCTCCGCTATGCTGCCATCTCATCAATTCAAATTGGTCTCGGTCATTTGAGAGTGTAAGTGACTGAATTTGGATTAATCCAAGACCTTGCAATGATTGTCTAATCCGTCTCCTAATATGATTATCAGAGCGTGGGATTGCAGTCAAAGGCGCTTTGGCAACATCTTGCCCCAAGTCCTCGTAACCATGTCCAATAGCAATTTCTTCGACCAAATCAACAGGATGTAAAATATCAAATCTCCAGCGTGGCATCAGGAAATCCAGCATTTGTTCCCCTGCTGCAGCATCGGCCATTCGCTTCGGGACTGTTGGTGAGTTTTCCGGAGCAAGGCTCATTCCGGAATAGATTCCACCCATGCGGTTTATCGCAGTGGATAATTCCTCTTCAGAAAAATTACGGCCTAAGAGCCCATTTACCAATCGCTGTGGAACGGAGTGAATTATTCCTCTTCCATTTGGAATTTGTTCACTTGTTCGGCCAACAGCATCTATAGACACTGATTCAATTGTTCCCCCTCGCTCTGCTAATTGAAGTGCTATCAGCATTAGTGAAGCTTCACAGGCGCGACGATCCCAACCGGTGACTTCTATCAAAAATTCACTAGTTGATTGAGTGACTGTGGTTTGGGCGCCATTGATTATTGGAGGAAATGAAACAACAGAATCATTAGAATCTAATATAATTGGATATCTGTTCATCCCTTCCATCAGATGGGCATAATCAATACCCTTCGGATGGTGTTCCAAAATTTCAGTAATTGTCATTTCTTTTTCCATCGTTAATGGAGTGAATGAGAAATCTCCATCAACTCCTATTACTTTGAATGGGGGCTGAATTGTTTTCAGGTCGTGAACCCCAATAGACGCACGCTTTCTTCCACGCCCCAATGCAAAATGTAATTTTTCTTGGTGGTCCATTATTGCTTGAATGAAACTCTCTTTTTCATCTGCTGTTGCGCCATTATCAACTCCTCTAACAACTGCGGCGAGTACTACGGGGCGAATAGAGGCAAGTTCTGCATCAACATCCATTGCAATTTTTCCATCAACAACTTCTAGATTTGGAGTAGCAACAGTTCCATGTAAAAATGGTCTTAGCGCAAATGCCAATGTTTCTCCAGATAACAAATCAGGTCTGTCTGGAAAAATCTCAATATCGAGTACATCAGAATCACATTTGTCAATATCAGTTCCCATTAGAGGTAATTGGTCTGCTAGAATTTCTATATCATGCACAAGCCCATGCGACTTCATGATATCTGCTAAGAGATTCTGTTGAACTGAAATGGTTGGAATAAGATCACCTCGCGAACCAATGTGGTAATGGACGTTCATAACCTACTAGTCTTAGTCCACTAACCGCTGCAGTTTCATGGTCAAGAGCACGAAGGTGTACTCGTTTCAATTCATCGATTGAGGATAATCCAAGACGGCGTAATATTGCGGTTAAATCGCTATCAATACTGCATAACCAATTGGCTAAATCCATAGCCTCTACCATCGGAACCTCACAACATATTACTGAAATCCCACTCGCCTTCAAGATTGCCAAATCATGGCCATCTGCGGAAAACCCGAGCAGTATTCCCGTCTGTGTTGCAGATTTTTCAAGATGGCTTTTACTCGAGCGCCCAATCAAGGGAAGTGCAGCCGCTTCAGGCAATCCTGAACCATCTTCTATACGTGTGACAGCAAGGTCCACATTATGGTGAGAACTACGAACATGTAGCGATTGAATTCTTCCTAATCCTTGGATAAAAATTACTGGTGCTGAATAGCCAATTAGGTATGTAGTAGAAACGATCATACCATCTATTTCTTCTGAGTTCATTGCAGGTAAATCATCGAGGTCAAAGGCAATTCCACCTGCGTTTGAAAGTAACTTAGGCACATCTGGGAGATTTTCAGAATTGATTAATACAAAATCGATTGGTCGCGGTGAATCAAGAGTGATAAAAGGTTGACCTGATAGAATATTAGATGCTATTGCATCTTCATTTTTATCAATAAATAAATCCTTGCCGCTTGGTACTATTGGAAGCATGGGAAGTGGCAGTGCAACTGGAGTATTGCTTCCATCTCTCTCACCGATAAGTGCAATAGTATCGCTTACGGAGTATTGTGCTAATTGATGTTCGTCAGAAGGAACTAAGCCAATACCAGTTAAGTCACTGCTTGAGACAATATCTCCTCTTCCTTCAACAATCAATGATGGACTTTGGGTTAAACAAACGGAATCTTTTGGTATTTCTAAATCAGGGTCTCCGAGTAATGTGTTAATTTCTTTCACTTCTTTTGCGCTCAAAGGCCGAAGCGAGACGCCAACAGGTGGTGCAGGGCATCTTCCATTGATTACGATGCGTCCACCGGTCATTCCAGAGCCAGGTTCACTACCTACATCTCCATGAACAACGATTAATCCATCTGACATTCCTCCACCGATTCTAGCACCAGTAGGTCCTCGAATAACAATCAATCCGCCAGTCATCTTTGCTCCAGCATCATTTCCAACACCATCAAGAATTGTAATACGGCCATCTCTCATTGCATATCCAGCATGGTTTCCAGCCATCCTTTCACAAAGAATTGTATTTCCATCATTACCAGCACCCAAGAATGCTCCGGTATCTCCTTGAATTGTAAATGAACCACCTTGTCCATAGGGTGCAATCCATGATCCAAATACACCAAGCCCCCTCATCCTTGAGCCCTTGGGTAATGCAGGGCACAATCCTAGTTCCCCATTTTTCGGAACTTTCTCTCCGGCTGAGTTCCAACCGATGCGAAGAATTGCGTTTTGTTCAGCGGCTGCGAGCAACTTTGGCCCAAGTTTGTCATTGATGTTGGTTGACCTTTCAACTACGTCAATACTATCCGCCATAAACTGCGGTGTGCATGACCTGCTCAAATATCCTCCCGTAGGGAGGGGGTTGAAATTATTGATTTCGTTACATTTTTATGACGCTGAGTAATTATTTTGCTTTGATTATTGAAAAATCTTCAAGCGGATTGTTTATTGAGGGGGCGCATAGGCAAAGCAAATGGGGAACAATATGACAATCAAGGTGGCAATAAATGGATATGGGACCATAGGTAAGCGTGTTGCAGATGCTGTTGACGCACAAACTGATATGGAAATAGTGGGTGTAACCAAGACACGTCCAGCATTTGGCTGTGACTTGGCCGTTCGAAAGAACTTCCCAATTTATTGCACATATGATGATGCAGGAAAAATCGCAGCATTTGCTGAAGCAGGATATGATTGTCATGGAGGATTATCAGATCTTCTAGCAGTAGCGGACATTGTAGTTGATTGCTCACCAGGTAAGGTTGGAGCTGCAAATAAGGAAAAATATGAGGCTGCTGGTGTTAAGTGGATTTTCCAAGGTGGAGAGAAGCATGCAATGACTGGTAATTCATATACATCTTCTGCAAATCATTTTGAAAATTTGAACTGTAATGGGACACGTGTGGTTTCATGTAATACAACAGGCCTTTCACGAACTTTAGTACCGCTTTACAGCCACTGTGGCCAACTTAAAGTTGAATGTACTATGATTAGACGTGCAGCAGATCCTGGAGATTCAAATAAAGGTCCGATTAATGCAATAAAGCCAGTACTTCATGTTCCATCTCATCATGGACCAGATGTGATGACTGTAAAGCCTGAAATTGAAATCAATTCAATGGCAGTTGCTGTACCTACGACTCTAATGCACTGTCACTCAATAGTTGCAACTCTTCCAGAGGGTCATGGACTTACTACCGAATCAGTAATCGAAATGTGGAGGGAGTCTCCAAGAGTTATCGTAATGAATGGTGCTCAAACTGGAATTTCAACAACCGCAGAAGTTATGGAATTTGCCCGTGATATTGGTAGAAAATGGGGAGATTTACATGAAATTTTTGTTTGGGAAGACGGCGTAAAATTAGATGGAAATACGCTATATTATTTCCAAGCGATTCATCAAGAATCCGATGTTATTCCTGAGAATGTTGATGCGATTAGAGCATTGATGGGAACAGAATCAGATTGGAAGACAAGTGTTGCAAAAACAGATGCAGCGATTTCTTTGTACAATAACCTCTGATTTTCATACTGGCAGGCGAATAAAACAGCCAAGGGGCGCATTCAAAAGTGGTTGACATCTCGCAATGAGCATGATGTCCTCGCGTAAAGCAATATTGATGCTAATCTTGTTATTGATGACATCAATATCTCCTGCATTAGCAGATAGTTCAACCACGCGAGTAAAATCATCTTCAACGTATGCCGAAACCTCTGTTTTAGCACCTACACAACAAGATTATTTGTCTACCTTGGATGAACAGCAGAAATTGGAATTAGCCGCTGAACATTGGAATCAAATGAACAATCCCGAGATTTTTGAATCAAGCATAAAAACCTCAACAGGAATTCTTAATTTGGCCATCGGTTCATTTGACCCGACAAGTGAACAATTGCCAATATTGGATTCAAATTTACTGCGACATAACGATAATTTGATGACTGGAATGGCGATTATTCAATTATTTTCTCACGACGGATTAATTCTTGAATCACTTGTTGAAGATTATGAATTAACTATTCTTGATTTCATCTCCGACGAGGGTTGGTTAATCCGACTACCTCATACAGGAGTTTCACTAAATGATTTACAACAGGATTCAAGAATCCGCTGGGCAGGAGTTGAACATCCTGCTATGCGCATTTCACCACAGATTTTGGACAATCCACAAACCTCAACCAAACTGGCGATTATTCCTGCTTCAGATTTGGCATCAGGCGGTTTGAGTGCACTTTCCAAAGATATCGTTTCTTATGGTGCTGAATCTGCATGGTGTGGAATAGGACTTTGTGAAGTTAACATTGCCCCTAATAATATCGCACCTGTAGTCAAAAACATCGCCTTTGATGGGCGTGTAATTTGGCAAGAACCAAGTTATGATCTAGAATTGCATAATGCTGTAGCAGGTGCAGTTTCTGGAGTGCTAGGTGTTACAAATAATGCAACATTCACTCTCGATGGTTCTGGTGAAATGATAGCGATAACCGATACGGGTCTTGACAGAGACCATCCAGATATTAATGGCAGAGTAATTGGAGTGTATACTCAATTTGGATTAGACCCTTCTCCTGCCGATACAAATACTGGCCATGGAACTCATGTTGCACTTACGGTTGCAGGTGATGGAGTAAGCGATTCCTCAGCAAAAGGAATCGCCCCTAATGCAAACATTGTTGTCTATGCACTTGAGCATGATGCAACGGGTGTTTTCGGGCGTCAAGGTTCGATATATGATATGCTCAAGGACGCCGAACAAATGACTGCAAGAATTGCAGTTAATGCTTGGGGTTTGAATGGTAATTACGGACAATACACCGCCGATTCTCGCTCTACAGATATTTTTGTGGTCGATAAACCTGCAATGTTGCCAGTCTTTTCAGTTGGCGATGGCGGCTCTAATGGTGCAAGCCAAGTAACAGCTCCCGCTACTGCAAAGAATGTTCTTGCAGTTGGAGTTTCAACTACAGGAACCGGTAGTTCGGCTGCAGTTGGTAGTGTAGATGCAATCTCCTCATTGGGGCCGAGCCTTGATGGTAGAATTAAGCCGGACGTTGTCGCACCTGGAATGGAGTTGTGCTCGGGACGAGCTGAAGAAGCAAAGTATCCTGCAGGTAATTCATGTGCTAGTGGGACTCATGGAAATGGTGATCCACTATACATGTCCCTTTCAGGGACAAGTCAAGCGACTGCTGTTGCCGGAGGAGTTAGTGCACTAACTCGTCAATTTATCCGAGAAGAAGTAGGGCTTAGCGCACCAGACGGTGCTCTTGTTAAGGCTGCGGTAATCAATGGAGCAACAGACCTTGGTGTTGCAGATATTCCAAACTTTGCAGAGGGTTGGGGTCAGGTAAATCTTGAGCGAACAGTATTGCCTATGGATGGTAGTACAGTGTTGGATACCTACTTTGACCAAAATAATGAGATTAATCCTGGATATGGTTTACTATATGCATTTGATTTGGATCCAAGTAATGGTATTGACATCACATTGGCATGGACAGACAACGCTGGTAGTGCAAATGCTCCGCAGAGTGAATCCCGATTGGTCAATGACCTTGATTTAGTACTGGTAGACCCATCTGGTAACGAATGGCTTGGAAATGTATTCAATAATGGATATTCTCAAAGTGGCGGGCAATCCGATGATGTGAACAATGTAGAGAGAATCAAAATCGCAGCAGGTTCTGCATCAAATAGCGGCCAGTGGTTAGTCAAAGTAATGCACAGGGGCGGTAACGCCCAATCCTTTGGTTTGGTAATGAGCGCAAAAGCAACACCAGTCCCTCTTGCAGATTATACCACCTTTGATGGAAGCATTGCCACATCTTCGACCAATCCTCTAAAGAATGATTTAGTAACACTAAGAATCTCTTGGAATAATCAAGGAACGCTAACAGCAGGTTCGATGCATCTAATTCTTGAAGATTTGACTACTCAAGACATTCTTTACGAGTCAGATACATCAACATTAGACCCTGGTCAATTAAATTCAATTTCTATCTATCACTCATTTGCTGAAACAGGAACTCACCAATTGAAACTAAGCCTAGATACCAACGACCAAGTAACTGAGATGAATGATGCAAATTCAGGCGTTGATAATAATATCTGGATTGAGGAAATCGAAGTGATGGCACTCGGTGTTAGGGTGGTGGCGCATAATCTTGATGGGACTATTCCTACTACAGCAGAAGATAGAGAGAATTCAGCTCTTCTAGACTTTGATGTTGCCAATGAAACTGGTATTGATATTCCTTTAACCATTTTACACGAAGGTACTGGTAATCAAAGCGTCTCCATTTATGTGACAAATGTGCAAATGCCAGACCCACAACGTCCTGAATTATTACTACCTCCTTCTGACACATGGTCTAAGTCATTGTCAGAAAGCGGACCTTATCCATTAACTGCACAGGGGACTGCAGGAGATAGCACTTCAGTAACGCTTCATTTGGAAGACGAGTCGGCAAATTTGGATGATATGGATGAGCCTAGATATGCAAGATATGGCGTTTTTGTTGTTGATGTGACAGTTAGTTATCAATTACAGCCAACTGTGGCTCACACTCAACGCTTAACGATTACAATAGACAAGATTGATGATGTACATGTTGTTGCAGCAGGTACCAATGGATTAACAGCAGAACCTGGTGAATCAACAGCGTTTTCTATCTCTGTAATGAATACTGGAAATGCTCCTTCCCAATATCAGGTTGACTGTGTGTCGGAGAATAGATGGCAACTAATGTTGGGCGGTTCTAATTCATCATCTTTACAATTTGAACCACTGGATATACGGGAATATTTACCTATGCCAATTAGAATTTTCGTACCACCGGTAGCACAAGGAACTCCATTAGCAGGCTCAACGGACACTGTTACATGTTGGGTGACCTCACTCACTGATGCTTCAATGAACCATACCGAAATTGTCACTATTGAAGTACTACCCCAGCGGAATTTTAAAACAGATTTGAATGATGATTTTGGGCCGCTTGGACCAAGTGCTACGGCGAAGAATATTGCAGTAGATGGTGGGCAACAAATACACTTGAATTTATCAGTTGAAAACACTGGTAATTTAGAAATTGATCTTGAAGTTGCAATTCAACCAGCAGACCCAAATTGGCCAATTCAAGTAACCCTTGATGAACAAAGTGATTCGAGAGAAGTCTCTCTAACATTATCACCAGGGCAAACAAAAGTAGTACATTTCGTCTTAGGTGTGCCACTAGTTGCTGTTGAAGGTGATTCTAATACCTTTACAATTAGAACCGAACGAACAGCTCAAGACTTCAAATCAAACACAACAACCTTAGTAGTTGGAGATGAATTGGGAATTGAACTTAGAGCGCCACAATCAGGAGTGGTTGAGACCAGCATTAGTTCTGAATTTTCCTTTGGCGAATTTGAAGTTGAGAATATTGGTAATACTGGATTGGAATTACAATGGAGCCACGGATTGACCCCAGATGGTTGGACAGCAGGATTTGCAAATCCTACATTATGGCTTGAGCCAAGAGATGTAAAAACCATCAGATTAGGTTTCATTCCTCCAGCAAATAGTCAAGTTACTAATTCAGCCTTTGACTTGTTAGTTTCAGTTTCAGCATCTAATGCTGGAAGAATTGTAGAGGATTCTGTGAGAATTGATGTTGCAGTAATACAATCAGTTTTTGCGAATATTTCAGTTGAAGATGATTCAAAGAGGCCATTTATCGGTGTGACGAGAGAAGAAACGATTAGTCAAAATATTATCATTAGAAATGACGGTAATGTACCAATAAGTGGTGACTTATCTATCGACTTGCTAGATAATGAGGGAATAGTTCGTGATGACTGGACTGCAAGTTTCTCACCACAATCCATTGACAATTTGGGTATTGGTGAATCACTAACAGTAGTAGTTTCAGTAACTCCTGGCGAGTTGGCAACATCCAAACGTGCAATGGTGACTTTGAACATGACAGTACAAGGAGATGTAGTCGGTCAATTAGTTATTGAATCAAGTGTACAAGCAGGAACTGGAAATGGTGGATTACTCAATGTATTACCATTATGGGTTTCATTACCATTGATTGGAATTCTATTAGCTGTTGCAGTAATATACGCAAGAAGAATGAAGCGAAGTGGCGAGTTATCAGATTCTGGTGAAGAATTAGTAGCACCTGATGCACATGCGAATCCCGACCATCTAGGGACTCGTAGAGATGAAGCATTTGATATCGGAGGTGCGGTGCATGAATTGACCAGCGGTGAAGTCTCTAGTGACGAAATCGCAGCAGCACTAGCACAATCTATCATTATTCCAAAGGAGAAAAAGGAAACACCTCTCGGCCTCCCACCATCTGCAATGAAGGCAATGGGTCAAATTCCAAAAGGACTGCCACCAGCTGGATTACCTCCAGTAGGACTGCCTCCTGTGAACCTACCTAAGCAATTACCAGCCCTACCGATTGAGCCTCTACCGGTTGCTGCACCAGTGATTACACCAAGTGGCCCACCAGTGCCGGAAGAAGGACTTCCGAGTGGATGGACAATGGAACAGTGGACTCATTACGGTCACCAATGGCTTGAACGAAATGGCCGTGCATGAACCTAGTGCCAATACTTCAACAAATTCTCACCAGAACATACTGGTTTCAGATGAGTACGTTGAAAGAGTAATGCCTTTTCGCACTGATATGAGCAGTATTGTATTATTCGGTCCTCCTGGTGCGGGCAAAGGAACTCAAGCAGCGAGAATAATGGATGCGACAGGTCTGCCACAAGTATCAACTGGTGACATGCTTAGGGCTGCCGTTAAGGCAAAAACTGCTACTGGCATTGAAGCAAAAGAATTCATGGATGCGGGAAAATTAGTGCCTGATGAAGTAATTATCAATTTGATAAAAGATCGTATTCTTGAGGCTGATGCAGTAAATGGCGTAATGTTCGATGGCTTTCCAAGAACAATTCCACAAGCTGAAGCATTATCCCATATTACAGAAGTAACTCACGTTATTGCGATTGAAGTTCCGGATAACAAAATTGTTGACAGAATATGTGGGAGATACTCTTGTGGTGGCTGCGGCATGGTCTATCATGACACCTATAATCCGGTTGATTCTGCCGGTTGTGATTGTGGTAATTGGCAGGAAAAGCGTCGTGCAGATGATAATGCTGAAACTGTACAATCTCGTCTTGATACATACCATCAACAAACCTCTCCTCTTGCAGATTGGTATATTGAGAAGGGGATTTTCCATCCAATTGATGGCGATAGAGCCATCGATGAAATAACAAGCGACATCCTTGTTGCTTTAGAGTGAAGGTGGTTATTATGGGTAGAGGGCGAAAGCGCTCAAAGTCCAAAACTGATAAAAAAGTGAATGCGAAATATAGTTTGGACAAATTGATTGGTATTCTCAAGCAGCCACAGAATCATGAAGAGAGAATCATTCGTTCCGCATCCTCTCACTATGTCAAAATTTCAATGCGCAATCGAATGCCTTTGAGTAGCGATGCGAAATTATTGATTTGTAAGAAATGTTCCGCACCCCGTCGTTATGGATTGAATACAAGGGTTAGAATTACTGCAGGTCAGAAAATTACTACATGTTTGGAATGTGGTGATATTCATCGTCTCGGCGGTGGGCCGAAATCACATCGCCATCAATAATTGGTAATTCTTAACGGTCACCTTCATCAATAGGTGCTCACCGCATCGTAACGAGGGAGTTTATGGGCAAGGATATTCCAAAGTCAATTCAGACACTCGCAACCTCTCGAGATTTCCAACCAAGTGTAAGAATCGGAAAATCTGGTCTTACCGACTTATTAGTCGAAGAAATTAATTCGCAATTGAGCAAAAACAGTATTGTAAAGATAAAAATCAATAAGGGATTGTTTGAGAAAAAAGATATCAAAGCAGTATGGCAATTTCTGTCGGAGGAAACAAATTCAACAATTGTTTTGGCGCGAGGAAATGTTGGCGTTCTTTGGCGATAATGTCTAACTTTTTGGGAAATGGTCAATAGTTGATTTTTATTCGGTGATATTATGGTGGCTGGAATCTCTCTCTCAGAACGTCTAAAACGCCATCCTGCTCAAAATGTAGCAATGATGCTCTTACTGATGGTTGGTAGCCTAATGTTCGCCAGTGAAGTATTTGCACAGGGGAACTTAACCGATTCGCATTTGGAATTAAATGTAAAAGAGGGTTATGAGAGTACTGCCATTTGGGTCGGACTTGGAATATTATTAGCAGTATATGCATTGATTATCACTGAGGTAATTCATCGAACTCTAGCAGCCGCATTAGGTGGTCTTGTTGCAGTATTAGTACTGAATTACTATACAGTTGAATCCACATTAACTCTTCGAGCAGTTACTACAATGATCGATTGGGAAACGATTGGCCTCCTCCTCGGTATGATGGTAATGGTTGGAATATTATCTCGTACCGGTATTTTTGAGTGGTTTGCAGTTGAAGCGTACAAGAAATCAAATGGTTCTATTTGGACTCTAGTTGTAATTTTATGTTCAGTAACTGCGGTTCTTTCAGCGTTTTTAGATAATGTAACAACTATGCTTCTACTTACTCCAGTAACAATTCAATTGGCTAAGGTATTGGATTTGAAACCAATTCCCATCTTGATTTCAGAAGTATTATTCTCCAATGTTGGAGGAGCAGCAACAATGATTGGGGACCCTCCAAACATTATGATTGGTTCTGGATTATCGCCGGACGCAATTGCTGGCAAAGGATATGAACACCTCGCGAAGGACGGTGTTACATTCAACGATTTCATTATTGAAATGGCACCAGGAATATTGATGACAATCGTTCCAACATTTATGTTGGTTAGATACCTTTACCGTGATGAGTTTACAGGAGAAAGACAGCGTGATGTAGCAGAGTTAGAAGCAAAATATGGTGTAAAGGATGCCAAGTTATTGAAGGTTAGCGGAGTTATTCTCGGTGCGGTAATACTCGGTTTCTTCCTTCATCCAATAATTCACATCGCAGTTTCCTGGATTGCTCTAATCGGTGCAGTTCTAATGCTTCTGGCAACAGATAGACATGAAATCGAAGAAGCCTTAGAAAAAGTAGAATGGACTACATTACTATTTTTCGCAGGTTTATTCGTATTAGTTCACTCACTTCAGTACCTGGGAGTTATTGATTTCATTGGCGTGTATGTGATGAAAGCAATTGAATTGTTTCCAATAGGTGATGGAGGATATATTCGTCTCTCAGCAGCAATACTAATCGTGCTATGGGTTTCAGCATTCGCTAGTGCTTTTATTGATAATATTCCATATACTGCAACCATGATACCGATAATATTGCAAATTTCAGAAACACTCAATATTGAATTGGGGCCGCTAATTTGGGCTTTGGCATTCGGTGCATGTTTAGGAGGAAACGGGACACTGATTGGGGCCTCAGCCAACGTAGTCACTGCAGGAATGTCAGAAGAGGCAGGTTACCCTATATCATTTAGAGAGTTTTTCAGAGCAGGATTCCCTGTAATGATATTAACTACTCTGATAATTTCAGTCTACATGATTGCAGTATATGTCTTCTCAGCAGAGTTCAAAACATATGCAAAATTAATCTTGCTAGGAATTACTCTAATTGGAATATTGTTACAAGTTTCAAGAGGGAGATCTAAGGGTAAATCACTTTCGGAATCATTAATCGATGATGATTTTGACGAAATAAAAGAAGTTGTAACTGGTGCAATCTCTGATGTCAAAGGTTCAATAGTAGACAAACTAAGTGAGCAAGAGTGAGTATTGGAAATATTTCTTTCAAAACGCAATTCTCCGTCGTATTGAATAGGCCTAACCGCTTCGTGACTTTGAGGCGAGTCAATGTTTGAGTGCAAATTATGTGGACTTCTATCTCTAGGCGGAGACGCGTGTCCTGCTTGTGGCAGTCAAATTCGTATAGATTTGTCACTAGATGACCAAGATAATAGCCCACTACCAAATGAAATCCCTGGGCTTGATGAAGCTGCAGAGTCATGGTACCAATTGGACGGGAATGAACAAATTAGGACTAATGTGGGCCAGGATAATAACACTGAGCAATCAAAGTCGAATAATGATTCAGGTAGCTTACCATTTGGATTGAGTGGCGGCTCAAACATCAATATCCCAAATCTTCCTTTTGGTATAGGTAGTAATGCGCAAGGAATTCCCTTTGACGATGCCGGAAATGAAAAATTACCGAGTGTTATTTCTGAACCAGAAAAAAGTGAGCCTCAAATTACAGCAAGCCCAATAATTTCTTCAGCAGACGTGGAAGATGAACCACCAGTAAATACTGTACCTGAAATAATAATTCCACAAACTAATACTAATCCTCTGTTTGAATCAACTGTAGAGCCTCAAATTGTTGCGGAAACAGATATTTCTTCGCATGAGGAAATAATTGAACCTCCTCAAATATCTGAAGCAGACGCAGATAGTGAAATGTGGACAATTAATGCTGCATCACCGGATATGGAAGCAATATATTCTGCTGAAGAACAAGTGATTGAGTATGTCCATGAATCAGATGAGCCGATAATATATGCTGTAGAGTCACACACGCAATTCAATCCTGAGCAACAATTCAACTCTCCTTTGGAATCAAGTTCACTGGATGATAGAACGCAATTGATATTGAAACTACACCCTGCAAAGGCCCTAGGAATAGATTTGAGCCAGCATCCGGAACTTGAAGAATTACTTGCAGAAGCATTCTATTCAATTGCTTCAGAGGACTGGGCCAACGCCGCAAAATTATTTCAAAACCTGATAACTTCAAAACCTGGAGATACTAACTTGTTCAACAATTATGGACTCTCATTATTACAAAGAGCATTAGAGATGAATAAGAGCCAAAATCTTGAAATCGTTTCTCAAGCAGAAACTCAATTTCGTTCATCAATATTGGCTCTACGTGAGGCCGCAAAGTCGCAACCGGACAACTCCACCATATTGCTAAACCTCTCGCATGCCTTGCTGGCGAGTGGAAGAACAGACAAAGCATTACAAATTATCAAAGTCCATAATTCGACAAATAATTCTGCCGAAGGAAGGAATTTAGAGGCTGCTGCACTAGCTGCTTTGGGACAAGGAGACTCGTCAAAACAGATATTAATCTCAGTTCTAAATGAGCAAAAACAATCTTTAAAACCCCACTTAATTGATCAAATAATCACCTCAAATTTAGAAAAATTCATGTAAATATTGGGCAAGATTATGGCATATTTTGTCATTTTGAGGCTCAAAAATGAAAATTTAGTCTATGAATCTTCCAGAAATATAATCAAAAATATTATTTCACAATCTCAAAAAACTTCGAAAAATATTCATTTTTTTAGTACTGATTCTGAATAAAATAGGAATGCAAAAAAAGTCTAAAAAATTGAGAATTTACCCATTCGCCAAATGAGCCGCTGTTGCCCTTATTTATGGTAGATATTGTTGGGTCAATAGACGGTGCCCAAACCGAGCCTTTCATATATGGGTGGTAGGTCGGGGGGTTGCTTAAGCACCCTTGTATGCTCGGCGTATAGGGGGAAGGGCTGAGGAGAACCACCTTGAGGAGTGGTTTTCTGTGGAGGCCGAATTGGCATTACTAGATACCGAAGGGTTACTCATATGGTGTGGAAATACATACATGTGATGCTACAACCCAACTGGGGGATCGCTCGGCTCGAATGCCGATGAAGGTCGTGACAAGCTGCGATAAGCTGCGGGGAGGTGCATGTATACCATGGATCCGCAGATTGCCTAATGGGACTTCCTGTTTCTTCGGAAACAATCGCAATGCGATAGGGAACCCTCCGAATTGAAGCATCTTAGTAGGAGGAGGAACAGAAATCAATAGAGATTCCGTGAGTAGTGGCGAATGAAAACGGAATAGGACAAGCCGAATCCTGAAACGAAAGTGAAGGAAATGTGGTTGTTAGTCTATCGTCTAAGTAATAGAAGGTGAAGTTGTCTGGAATGGCACATCCAAAGAGGGTGAAAGTCCCGTAACCGTATATTATATGACCACGTGACTAACATAGAGTAGCATGCGTTGGAAATCGCGTGTGAATGTGGGAGGCATAAACTTCCAATCCTAAATACAGTTCGAGACCGATAGTTTACAAGTAACGTGAGTGAAAGCTGAAAAGTATCCTTAGCGGGATGTGAAAAGAACGTGAAACCAGTTGGGTACAGGCTGATAGGGCGTGAAAGCGAAGATATGAGCAGCGTCCTATCGTGCGTTTAGAAAAATGCCCCAGGGAGTTTTGATCAATGGCGAGGTTAAGGGGTTGATCCCCGAAGCCGGAGGGAAACCGACAAGTCCGCAGCCTTAGGGTGAGGGACGAAGTGTGCTCGCTTGGAGTCATTGGTGGAAGACCTGAAGCCCGACGATCTATGCCTGGCCAGATTGAAGCCCGTTGAAAGATGGGTGGAGGATCGAACCGTTGCTGATCTGCAAATCGCTCGGATGAGCTGGGTATAGGGGTGAAAGTCCAATCGAGTTGGGCAATAGCAGGTTCCGCGTGAAACTACTCGTAGGTAGACGTTAGTGGAGATTGATTACGCTGTAGAGCACTGATTGCGCATTTAGGGGGAGCGATTCCTCGGTGCGCTGCCAAACTCCGAAGGTGTGATCGTTGTAGATACTAGCAGTGAGTGATGGTGGGTAAGCTACCATTACGTAAGGTGAACAAACCAGCCTGAAGTTAAGGTCCCTAAATATCAATTAAGTGTCACAGACAAACCGTGTCCGTGGTCGAAAACAACCAGAAGGTGGGCTTAGAAGCAGCCATCCTTGAAAGAGTTCGTAACAGATCACTGGTCTAGCTTGCGGGCCGGGAAAAGGGACGGGGCTAAAATTGATTACCGATACTTCAGACCATCGAAAGATGATGTGGTAACGCGGCGTTGTGTTTGGATGGAAGGTGGGCTTTGAGGTCCACTGGACCGAATACAAATGAGAGTCTTGGGAAGAGTAGCAGCACAGTGTGGTGAGAATCCGCACCGCCTTATAAACCAGGGTTCCTCGGCACTGTTTATCAGCCGAGGGTTAGCCGGTCCTAAGGTCATTCTTAACCGAAATGATCGAAAGGGAATGACGTTAATATTCGTCAGCCTCCTGTACAATATATGGTGACGGCTTGGGCAAAACTTGTGAGTCATATGTCAGGCTCACTTGCAATTATATTCTGGAGAACTGTCACAGTGAGAAGGAATTAAAGTCCCAGGTCCCATGAAAAGCCGTACAGAGTCCGTACCGAGAACCGAAACAGGTGTTTTTGGGTGAGTAGCCTAAGGCGTATCGGATACAAATATCGCGAGGGAACTCGGCAAAATAGCTCCGTAACTTCGGGAGAAGGAGTGCCAGATTAGAGATAATCTGGTCGCAGTGACTAGGGAGCTCCGACTGTTTAATAAAAACATAGGGGACTGCCAGATCGAAAGGTTGTGTATAGTCCCTGAATCCTGCTCAGTGCTGGTATCTTAAATCGGGTTTCAACCTGACGAAGGACCAGTAAACAGCGGGGGTAACTATGACCCTCTTAAGGTAGCGTAATACCTTGTCGCTTAATTGGCGACTTGCATGAATGGTCCAACGAGGGCTCCACTGTCCCCGCGATATGTCCGGCGAAATTGACTTTACTGGCGCACAGTCCAGTACCTTCAACCCGCAAGCGAAGACCCCGTAGAGCTTTACTGCAGCCTGTCGTTGCATAGTCGCTTTCCATGTACTGTGTAGGTGGGAGACGTTGATCCCCAGGACGTCAGTCCTGGGAGTAGTCGAAATAAGAGACACCACCCTTGGAGAGTAACTATGCTAACTGTTTATCAGAACACCGATAGGTGGGCAGTTTGGGTGGGGCGCCACGCGCTCGAAAACCTAACAAGCGTGCCCAAAGGTCAGCTTAGGTGGTTCAGT
>JABIGP010000009.1 GCA_018650105.1 Methanobacteriota archaeon | reverse complement strand
GTGTTGCCGTAAGGCTGCTCATCTTTCGTTGTGACACATATTGTGTAACAGAATGTAATTGGTTCACAGAGTTGCTATTTTTGCGAAACCGCTCTCAACTAACATTTCAGCAGTTAGTGAATCCAAGAAATGAATGTCACCTGATTCCAAATTAACTTCTTCACCCGCAGCGTTAATTATCGCTTCAGGCAATGTTTCTAATATTCTCACGCGAATTAATTCCTCTTCTTCAGTCTCAATTTCTTGCTCAATAGTTGACTCTTCTAATTCAATGACCTCACTCTTGGCCGAAGGCGCTAATTCCATCGCTGCAGCATGACGTACTTCTCCCACCATCTCTTGCATGAATGAGGCCATATCTTCATCTTCGCCTTCATTGGCTGCACCTAATGTTTCTTGAACGATTACATTTTCATTCAAATCAGCGTGAATGTGCTCATCTAAATCTGGCCATTCTGCATCCAAAAAGCGTTCTTCTTCATCAACTTCCATCATATTAACTGAATCAGGGGCATCATCTTCAAAGGCCAATGCAGGTGGTGGATTACCTGTTAAACTGTTTTTGGAGAAGGAATCTAATTGCATGGTTCCTGGTGCATGAAGGACCTTGTTGGAAATACCTTCACCGGCCACTCCATTCTGCATTCCATTCCAATCAACACCCATCTTAAAACGGTCAACTTGAATCATGAGGCCATGATAGAATGCCTTCTCTTCCGGATCATGTCGTTGCCAATCAAGTGAAGGTAATTCTTGATTCATTCCTGAATTCGCAGTAGTTCTCATCGATTGACTTGCCGCATGTTGCATCATTGCAACCATTCTCTTACGGGTTAATTCGCTAGCAGTCCGACGAATATTCGCTTGTCTTTTTTGCAGATTCTGTAGGCGAATCCCCGTTGCACCCATTCTTAACATATCTTGAATATCTAAATCAATATCTGAAAGTAACTTCCTGACATTCTCCCAGAAATCAGTTCGTGGCAATCTGATGGGAACATTTCTTCCAGATTGTTGCCGATTTGTTGTAAATAATTGCTCCTCCACCTCGTGCGCTTGGGCGCTATCGAGTTCACGTGGGGGCGACATAATGAGACCGTATAGTCCACGATTCTTGAACCCTTCACTAAAATCTCTTCACACAATCAATACTCACTTTGATATTCAAAGACCCCACCTCGCTAAGCGAGGTGATTGGAATATGAGCAGCAATGTAGGCATGGGTGATAGAAATAATCCCTATTGCAAAACAGCTATCCTCATTGTTATAATTTTAGTAATTACAACATATTCTCCAATTATTGACAATTCACAAATCAGCCAAAACTTGCAACACATCGCAAATAGCGCAGGTGAATCATCCGACTCGGTTGAACATTGGTCTGGACCAGATACTTTCCATCCTCTTGCCAACCAATCAGCCATTAACCAAACACTCAATTCTTCTATTCAAATTCCGTATAATCAAACTGTAAGTGATGCAAAAATTTCGATTCAGCCATTGTTAACATCTACCAATTCCAACGGAACATTGTTTGGACCGGACTCAGCAAATAGTTGGAATGGCACACATAATGATACCAATGGCATTGGTCATAATGGAATGCTCACATTAGCAACCAATTCCTCATTGGGAACACTTACTGATTTTGAAAACAATGTAATTACTCCGATAAATTGGTTAGGTCAAGGGAAAAATGGTGATATTTGGCATATTTTACGCCCTTCAATTGATTCAACAAATACCTCAAGCAATCAACAAGTTCCTTCCAATACGAGTCAAGGAATTGGATATCTGAGTTCAAGAGCGTTGGGAGATATTTCTCAAAATTATAGTTCATGTGTTCAATCAATTTTCTTTGATGCGCCAAATTATGTGAATAATTTTTCTTTGACAACAAAGGTTTGGCTTTCATTATTGGATTCAGATGCTGTTTGGTTTGAAGCAATGAATGATACAGGTTCATGGCAGATAATCACTCCCGATTCCAGTTATACCAATTCAAGTTCATTGAATGGTTCACCCGCAATGGTTTGGTCAGGACAAAGTAATGCTTGGACTACTCAGAGGTTCCAATTAGATTCATTGCTTTCTTCTCATGATAGCGAAATTAGGTTCAGATTTTGTTTACAAACATCTTCGATTACCAGTGCCCGCGCTGGAGTTTTTATCGATGAAATGAGGTTGCACAATGATGGTAGTCAATCGGGTGCTTGGCTCCACGGAAGTTTGAGTGGAGATTACTTGCCTAATGCCAATGGGAGATTGATTATTCCTGCAAATCTTAGTAATATGAGTGGTCAAATGGAAGTAGAAATTCTTACCAATTGGGATATTGAAGGCGGTTCTAGTGATGGAATGACTACTTGGTTATCTCTTGATAACGGTTCGAGTTGGTTCTTACTTTCTCTTTCCACAGGCCACCCAGCTAATGGCCTATGGTACAAGGGAACCTATTACCGAACAGAATCGGGAGGTTGGATACCTGTCAGCTATACTCTCCCAGCAAATGTTACCAACCATGTCAATGCAAGTAACGCGTTGTTCAGATTTTTAGTTCAAACAAATGCAAATGTGAATTATGGTGGACTCTCATCATCTGGTTGGGAAGGAATGGCAATTGATGATGTCATTGTATATTCTAATCGTAGTTCAACAAATGTCCAAAAAAGGATTATTGCTAATTTTACAGATTCAAGTGATGGACAATATGGAAATCAAAGCGGATGGCTAAATTATTCAGGGACAAGTCCCAACCAATGGAATTGGACAAGCCTTCTCGGAGCGAATGGCCCAATGGACGCATACGATCGCTTTGATTCAGGTAATTTAGCCCCTGCCGGTTGGTCAATCCAAGCACCAGACTCAAGAAAGTTTGAAGTCGGTGCTGTGAGCAATACTGCAGGATTTGGCCCAGCAGCATGGCCTTCAGGCAGTAATGGTGCTGGAATATATTTGACCAATAAATATAGCAATAATATGTATACTCATTTGATTACGCCAAATTACGAAATACCTGAGAACTCTACTGCTAGGCTGACTTTCAAAAGTTGGGTCTGCACTGAAGCGAATTGGGATGGAGGTGCGGTTTCACTTTCAACAGACGGGGGAGAAAGTTGGTGGTATATTCCTCCCGATTTGAATGGATTTCATGACCAAATCTCTCAAGTTAATACACAATCTCCATTCTATGGCGAAGGTATTTTTGATGGCTCAAATGTCAATGGTGGCTGCCGTAACGTCGTCAGAGGCTTTGATTTAAAGCAAGCAGACCTCAGTAATTTGACAGGGCAAAGCGTTAGGGCGAGGTTTTCTTTCTTCTCCGACACATATGTCCAATTAGATGGTTGGTACATTGATGATGCAGGGGTTGAAGTTGATATCTATGAAACACAGGGTGAATGGATTTCAGATTTGATTTCATTTGATGACGATTTCCAAAATGGAGGAATATTAGATGGTTTTGTTAAAGAAAAAGAAGGGTCCCATATCAGATTTGATATTTTATCGGCTAATGGAAGTGAAATAACCGGATTACAAAATAAAACTCTACCATTGATGATTGATTTGGACCGTAGTGTACATTCACAATTCAGCGTCAGAGTCAGAATGAGTTCGACTTCACCATTGATTACTCCACTGTTGAAAAATTTAAATTTTGGTGCCAATTCATATTTTGATGCTTTCCACCTTCAACAACAATCAAGAAATTATTCAATAATTGGCCAATCCAATCTTCAGTATTCTGATGGAATGAAAATCAGTGCAACCGGACAAACCTCAATTTCATGGGACATCAATGCGGCTTGTCCGATGAAAAATGGCAGATTAACAATAGTTGGAGATAATACAACAATTTCTCACCCAGGATTAACAGTCAATCAACAAAATTGGTTTGCATCGCCAGACAGAACAATCTACCAATTGTCGAGTTCTACGACTTTTAGAAATTCAACAACACTAGCCTTGACTATGTTTGCAGGGGACGAAATCAGTTCAGTATTGTTTGAACCGGATTGTCTTTTTGCGCCTAGGGATGTAAAAGTCACCTTGGGCAATGACCTCACAATCTTTGAATCAAGTTCTGGACAATTACTATTCCATAATGAATTACATTCTGTGAATGCTAGTGATGTAGACGAATTGATAGATCAATTCCACCAAGGCGGGGAGAGAGAAATTGTTAGTATTCCAATGACAGTCCAAACCTCAAGAGGTTCAATAAAAGTTGATTTTGGTTGGACAGACGAACCAATAATGGGAGAAAGCATTTCACCGATTAGCTCAGCACGTTGGGTACCTGGGCAAAGCATAGATATTACTACAACGAGTTGGAGAACAGATAGCGACGATCCATTGTTTGATTTCCCAACAGAAATAGACCGCGTTAAACTAATACTCTCAAAATCACCTCTGATAAACGATTCATTCATTGAAGTTGAAGTGATTAATGTACAGAATAATCCAACCTTCCGGCAATTAAAAGGAGGAGGTCTAGCAAGTTTGAGTACTGCTGATTGCCAACTGCAAGTGATGCTGAATAGTGTAGAAATTGATTGGTCATTGAATACTCACTGGCTAATGGATGACATTGATGATATTCATTATTTGTTATTATCAACAGATGAGGACGATTTTGAAGTTGGGCCAAACCATCTTGTACGCTCAACTCCATTCAATGAGTTTGAAAATGATCTGGAAATTATTGATTTTGATGTGACGGCAGGAGATACAAGACAATTGGGGAATATTTTTGACCCAATGTGGCCATTCCACCTCAAACCACAACAAGCACTTTCTGTTTCGGGTAAAGTGAGATTTGAAGGTATTGCAAATGCATGGGCTCCAGCAAATTCCGCTGATATTGAAATTGAAATGAAGGCAGTACCTCCAAAGAATGAATCTGGTGGGGTAGATGAATGGATAGGCGATCCAATTAATTGGTCACAAACCTGGTTTTCTAGTTTGAATCACAATTCACAATTCAATCAAGAAATACTCGTACCACAACCGAATGGACAATTTCCTACGGGAACGCGCTTTGAAATCCGCCCTTCAATAATCCGTAGTGGGCCAGTTGGTGAGGATTCTTCGACCAGTATTGATAATACTGCGCAATCAGTATTTGTTCCTTTTGTCATCGATTCAGAATCACCAGATGTTATTGGAATATTTGCTCTTGACCCAGGTGGATTGACACCTGCTGATGGCCATGTTTGGATGTCTGGGCAATTCCTTGCATTGCGCTTATTCATTGAAGATTCGGATGGATTAGCGAGTCCATTAAAGATGTATTATTGGCTAGAAAATCACGATGATAGTAATAATGATGGAATAATGCAGGCTAATGAATATAGAGAATATAGTGTTTCATTTAGCAACGGTTCGATATCAACCGTAATCGATTTGCCGTTGTTGGATGATGAGCAGATAATACCACCTTCACAAATGACAGGTTTGGCAAGCATATATTTCGTTGGTAAAGATTTAGCAGGAAATTATATTGAGAATGGAGGCTCTTTTGGTGAACAAAATGATTTGGCAACTATCACTGTCGCAAATCGTCAAGATACTGTAATTAGCCAAAGTTCATTGTATTTTGATACAGTCAAAGGAACCTTATTAGCAGGCAAAGAACACCATTTTTCATTCAATCTTACAGATGGTAATGGTATTCAAACACTAGATAAATTTGAATTAGCCTTGACAGGAAGAGAGGAAAATAATAATTGTAATATTACTTATTATCCAAGATTTTCAATGATTGAATATGATTCAATTTGCATAATATCAACGCCGCAAGTAGTGATTGAAAAACACCCACAATCATCAACTTGGAATGTTGATTTCGTCTTTAGATTAGATTGGAGTGGGTCATATGCTAACGCACAGAGCGGAGGAATTCCTTCTTTGAAAATATTTGATGAAGGCCAAGACCTCGGCATGGGATTAAGCAAAATGAGTATTTTCCAATGGCAACCGTCATTTGATGTTGAACTTGAGATTGAAACATTGGCCGATATTACAGAGCCGATAGGATATTCTCAATCAAATGATATCTGGGTATATGCCGATGATGAGATTGAATTGTTTTCAATACTGAAACACAAAGGAACTGAATTTGCAGCCGAATACTATCCTCCAGAGGCGACATTAAATTGGCGCTTAAGCGATGGTGAGAGAGAATCAATAGATGTTGACGAGATTGGCATGGATGGAATGATCCATCTGATAATTGAAATTGATAGTGAAATTATTAGGCATAGAACTGCGACTCTTGAAATATTTGTTAGCGCATTAAATTATGCGACTCCAACACCATTATTGGTCAATATTACAATAGATGACGCACCTCCAATGTTGACAATTCCTGCTGGATATTTGACGTCGATAGATTCTGATAAAATGGGTGAGGTGGACGTTGTGGCATTAATTTCAGATGCTGGTGGAATTAGAAATACTAACATAAGCATGTATTGGCATTTCCGAAGAGTGAATAGTATCATCATGGGAAGTCAAGGACAAGCCACAATCGCTTATCATTCTCATTCGGATACTACAACGACCTTTTCATCAATAGTTGATATGACACTGGAGGACCAATCAATTTTGCAAGCCCTAGATCGCATTGAAATATGGTTTGAAATTACAGATAATTCCGGAACTGAGTTACAAGGATATGGCGATTCATCATCACCAATAAAGCCATTATTCCGCTGGATTGACTTTGCGCCAAGATTTGACATTATCCAAGCAACTCCGTACCGACCAGTAATTGGTGAGCAAATCAATATTACAGCACGGGTAGTAAATGAAGGTGTATTAGGTGGTGATATTACTTTACAACTAATCGATTCAGAAGGAACAATACATGAAACTGAAAATTTCTATCTTGGTACCGGAGAATGGCAGCAATTCAATTGGACAATAGAGGCGTGGAAGACTGGTAGGCTCGGACTATCACTGCAAATAATAGATCACACAGGTGAAGTCCCGATACCTCTTGCTGATGTGGCAACCAATCAGGAATCATCAGTATCTTCAACCTCTGGATTACTGGGTCTTTCAATATTGATGGTCGTATTTTCTTCAATTGGATTATACATGGCAAGTCAAAAGAGAAAACAAGTATTGGAGGAGTATGAAATGAAACGAATTGAGAGGTTGGTTGCAAATCATTCCTTCGCGCCTCCAAGACCAGTTGATTTAGACGAAAATAGTCAAGAGGAATAGTCAAGAAGAGAAGGCATCACGCCTCAACTACTAGCCGAGGTACCCGAGTGGTCAAAGGGGGTGGATTCAAGCTCCTCTGCATAATGCTTCGCAGGTTCAAATCCTGCCTTCGGCACCAAATAACATGATTAGGAACAGAATTGTTTGACTTCTAATTTGATTATTCATTGAGTATTGCATCAACCAGAGGTTGAAAGGTATCGCCATGTGGATATGGCGAAATTACATTGGCAGCATTTTGAATTTCTTGAAAAGAACCACCGACTGCTACTGACCAATTTGCTAATTCAAACATTGACAAATCATTCGGAGCATCTCCAACGCATAACAAATCTTGAGGCCTTAATTTCATTTTTTCTAAGATGACCTCAATCCCTTTTCCTTTGGACAGGTTTGGAGACATTAAATGAATTGCAAAACCTGTTCGAATCACATTTAGATGCGACCATTTGCTTGTTGAAATCTTTTCTTTGATCAATTGTAAATCTTCAGATGGGAATAAGCACCATTCACTTTCTCTCCAAGCATTGCTCTCAATCCCTTGTGGGTTTAGATTTGGAATTTCTTGTGCTAGCCATTGTGCTGCTTCCCTAGCCTCATTTCCATCTGCTCTCATTACTACTTCAGGCCATTGTGGATGCCAAAGCACGCCCCCGTTTTCGCAGCAAATAGGGCCAGAAAGTTGTAAAAATCTCCACAATCCATATGTGATTGCTCTTACATTTCCGGTTGCTAGAATTACAGGAATCCCTGCTTCTTCAAGTCGCTGCAATGCGATTATTGCTTCAGTATTGATTCGTTTCTTATCATCGGTAAGCGTCCCATCAATATCCACAGCGACAATTTTCGGTTTCCAATTTTTTGGAAGCCACTGCATATTACTAGGCAAAGGCTTTGTTTTCATCAAGTTTGGCAAAGAAAGATTACAATAATGTCAAAAACGGTTATTTTGATTAGTTGATATTAATTTGAATAATAGCCTTCAAAACACTAGGGCTAGAGCAGTGTATATGGTCGGAGACGGTGATGGCGAGGTTTTCCTCTCAATCGAAGACGATGACCGGCCAATTGAGGTCAAAAAGCCAAGGTTTTCTAAATCTAAAAAGAGAACAAAAGAAAAATCGGAAATCATTGAAACTGTGGAACAACCTCCGCAAGAAGAAATATTTGATGGTGAAATATTAGATGCAGAAGTGATAAATCAATCCGGTGGCGTTTACGATGTAGCCTGGCCGTTACTTGGAATGGATTGCCCGGATTGCGCATCAAAAGCCATGAGAGCAATCTCCTATCTTCCCCAAGTTAGCGAATCAGTTGTTTCAGCAACTGCTGGCGAAATAAGAGTTTCAGTTGATATTGGAGAGGGCCCAATTTCTGAAATTTCATCAATTCTACGTTCCCTAGGACATGCTCCCGATGTAGAACACCATCAACTCGTAGGAATTAGTGCAGGTGGCGTGGCAAGGAGAAATGGTGTCGAGTTAAAGAAATTGGAGAAAGTTATCCGATTACAGCCGGGAATTCTTGATTGCGAAATTGATTCAGATAATCGAATATTAGTGCAACTTGTTAGCGATGCTACAACACAATTGATTGAAGCAAGGGACTCTAAATTGGACACGATTCTAGGGGCTGCTCCAAAATATATCACGGCCAAGAGTGCGAAAATACGTCCAGATCAATGGAGATTAATCGGTGGCGGTTTAGCAGTGCCAATTTTATTGGTTGTTCTCCTTGCAGAATACTTTTCTTTATCGCCTATGTTAATTGGATTGATTGCAATACCAGGTTTGGCCTTAGGTGGATTACAGATGTTTAAGGAAGCGATTGCGAGTATTAAAAATCGTCAACTCGGATTCCAAGTGCTCACCAGCCTAGCAGTAATAGGTGCTGGAGTATTAGGAATGTGGGAAGAAGCTCTAGTCGTAGCGATATTAGTCGCATTTACAGCCCACTTAGAAGGAGATGCACTTGTTAAAGCGCGTGAGGCTATGCAGGGTGGATTGGATAGATTACCTCGTACAGCAAGAAGACTATCTGGTGAAAGGTTGGTAAATCAGCAAGGAGTTCTTCAAGCCATGAAAACAAGTGGTTTTTCATTGCAAATGGCTGTATCAACAGTTGAAATTAATCCGGGAACAGGCCCATTAGCAACTTGTCAAGATGAGGGCGATGGAATAGAAGTAGTTCCAATTGACCTAATTCGTGTTGGAGACCAAGTAGAGATTAGAAGTGGAGAATTAATTCCCTGCGATGGAATCATACTCGAAGGAAAAGGTGCTTTGGATAAGGCACCACTAACTGGAGAATCTGTTCCAGTAGAGGTTTCAAAGGGAGAAAATATTCAGGCAGGATTGGTACTTGCAAAAGGACCGGTTGTCATCAAAGTTACAGCGGTTGGAGATAACACTCGATTATCCGGATTGATAGAAGCAGTTCATACCTTTAGGGAAGAAGCGCCACGAATCCAAAGTGGTATTGAGAAATTTACTGCAATATGGGTTCCTACTGTATTGTTTGGAGCATTTGTTGTTTGGTATTTGATGTTCCCAGACAATTGGAAAGTCATTCTCCTCTTATGGGTTGTTTCTTGTCCATGTGCTCTATTGCTAGCAACACCTGTGCCACATGCAGCGGCATTAGCCAATGCCGCCCACATGGGAGTAATAGCGCGTGGAGGAAGCGTTTTGGAGAGATTGAGCAAAGTTAACCACGTACTGTTGGATAAGACAGGAACCTTGACTTCAGGAAAGCCAAAAATCGGTCAAGTGGTTACCGCTAAAGGAAAACGTAGGGATTCGGCGATAAAAATCGCCGCTGGATTAGAAGCCCGTTCAAACCACCCCTATGCGCTTGCAATAATGGAACTGGCCACAGAAAACGGTTACAAACCAAGCGCAATCAATGGGCATAGCGATGTAGAGGCAGGTGTAGTCGGCATTAGTGGTGGCAAACAAGTATCTTTGATTCGCCCAGATAGACTTTCAAAATTAGGTATTGAAATTCCAGAAGAGATTCAAAGCGAACTGGATAAGGCAAACGAATTGGGCCACGGAGCGAGTATTCTATGCAAAGAAGAAACCCCGGTTGCATTATTCACATTCATCCATGATGATACTCGCCAAGGTTCTGAAAAATTGATTCCTGAATTGTATAAGAGAAGAATAAATGTTGAAATTCTCAGTGGAGATTCACAATCAGCAGTCACCAAGTTTGCCAATAATGTTGGATTGCCAGAAGCTGCAGCACATGGTAATTTGAGTCCCGAAGACAAAGTTAAGTGGGTTAATGGAAGAAGTAAAACTCACATTACGATGATGGTAGGAGATGGATTCAACGATGCAGCAGCGTTAGCAGTTTCGGATGTAGGTGTTGCTGTTGGTTGTGGAGAAACGGTTAACCTTGAGGCTGCAGATGTATTGATTCCTGCCGAAGATCCGAGTATGCTATGTGAATTGATTGATTTAGCGAGAAAGGCTCAGCGAGTCCTAATTGGAAATCTTGTATTTTCAGTTGCTATAACAATAATATTGGTATTCGCAGTAATCAATGGCATGTATGATAAATTGTGGGTTGGAGTATTGATTCACGAAGCATCAGTAATAATTGTAATACTGAATGGTGCAAGGCTTGCTGGCGATTCAGGTGCATTTAAATTACTAGCACAAACCTTCAAATCATTATTTTCGGATACTAAAGATTCATTCAATGTATTGCTGATGAAATATCGTTCTAATTGAAATCACGCGACATATTCATTACTAAAGGGCACTCCTTTCAACATGGTGAGACATTGGCACGACTACACGCAGACCCAGTGACTACCGCATTAGTACATCCTACAAGGAGGAATTTGTATTCCACACTAATGGCAGTTGATGAGATGAGTACAGTCCAACTCCAAACCGCAGTAAGTGTTGATAGATACAATTTGTACCACCACTTGAAGAAGCTCGCCTCCCTTGGATTAGTAGAAAACCACCGCGATGTTGGAAGGGCTCGCTGGTGGAAAATCACACAACGAGTGACATTTCCAGGATTGGTTGGCGGAAATGAAGAAGTTCAAATCCAATCAGCGCCAGCAGCAGTTTCTGCTAGTGCCATTGATACTACAGGACTTCCAGAGTCACTAGCCAATGCAATTTCTCAAGGTAGAGACATTCATATTGTTAATTTGGATGGATCTCGTGAACAAATAGGAGCAAAAAAAATGCTTGAAGCATTAGCAAATGACTACGGCATTGAACTCGATTTACCATTTACTTTCGTTCCAGGTGGAATAGCATTAATCGGTAAAGAACGCTGATATATCAACAATAACTCAAGAAGCAATCGTGTGGTGTCTAGGTATGGATGAAGAAGCAATAGTTGAATCAAAGATTGCCCCACCGGCGCTATCTTGCCCAAAGTGTTCATCATTACTACCTTCTGAATTAGGAATTCTCACCTGCTCTATTTGTTCATCAAAAGTAGATGTAAAACACCCTGTTACTCGTCGTAACTGGGAAAATGAAAAGATTAGTTGCCCAGAATGTTCCAAAGTTTTAGTGGTTGGTGTTGACAAAAGACCCGCCCATCTGAAATGTATTTCTTGCTCAACTCATTTCACAGTCGCAAAGAATGTGCCTCGGGTTGAAGTCTCCTGTCCTAGTTGTGAAAGACGATTACGTATGAAAAGAAAGCCAGGTAGTAGAGATATTGATTGTCCTGCATGTTCAACACCATTCAAGGTAACATTTTGAGGTGATTGCGTGAAGACAACCTACCGAATGATGGGAATTGCTGATTACATCACTTTACTCAACGGATTATTTGGAACAGCAGCAATATTATTCATTATTTTAGCGGTTGAAGATTTACATAAACCATATTACCAAGGCGGATTAAATACAAATTATATTTGGTTAGCAATGCTTTGCATTCTAGCATCGGTAATTGGAGATATTATCGATGGTCCAATAGCCAGAAAATATTCAAAAAGAAAATTACTTGGCGGTTCATTAGACATCATGTCGGATAGTTTATCCTTCTGTGTTGCTCCAGCACTATTGATTTTCGTGATGTTCGGTCGTTGGGGTGAAGCATCACCATTCTGGACAGTCTCTTTGGCAATTGCAAGTTGTTGGATAATAGCAACAGGAATGTTGAGACTAGCACGGTTTCAATATGAACAAGCATCAGACCTCAACCACTTCGTTGGTCTTTCCAGTCCAGCCAATGCATTGCTGATACTAAGTTTTGCAGGACTTATTTGGATTCAACCATCAACAGGTTTAGGCCCAGGTTTAACTACATGGGATTGCTCAATTTGCTTTGGAACTGGAACTGCAAAACCATATTTTGATTTTTTAATTCTACCAATAATGTTCATCAGTGGGGGATTGATGATTTCCGATAAACCCCTATCCAAATTGAAAGGGGGCATTGTGATGAAATTGAGTATAATACAACTGCTTGCAATATTAGTTGGAATAGTTTATTCGCTAATTCAAACTACTAATTCTGATAATGGCCAACATGGTAGTGGTATGACCGGTTTAGAGATTCCATTCATTCTGTTTACGTTTTCAGCAGCATTGGTCTTGGCGTATATCATTGTAGGTGAACGGGTTGTAACAAATAGTTCGGATGAAATGACCATCATCTCAGAAGAATAATTTACAATTTTAATTATAATAATAATGCTTTTGGCAAGTTGTATTTACCTACAAAAAACGCCATTCTAAGGGTGATATCCGTCGCGCTCTTTAACTATGATGAGACGAGGATGAGGGAATGGATGGGATACGATGGGAGTCAGCGAAAGCAAGACGATTGAAGGGGTTGAACCAACTCCACTTGCGCGCAAAGGGTCCGACGCAGTTTCATTATCATCATTAAGATCTCAATTTACTTCCAGTAAATCGATGTCTCTGGACCAAGCAACATTAGGCAGTGCTCGTTTCCGCCAAGAAGAGAGGATGCGCGCCGATATTCGCAGAGAGAAGCGACTTCGACAGCAGGCGATAGATGAAAGAATCATAGCAATGAAAGAATCAGTTGCCGTAGATTTATCAGTTAGGCACGAACTTACCTTAGATGCATTAGAAAAAGAAATGCGAGAAGGCATGGAGCAAGAACTCGCAGAAATGGAAAGAGATTCATTGGCTAGAGAAGAAGGTAGAATAAGAAAACAATTAGATTTACGTCTTGAACGCCAATTAGAGTCAATGCGTGAAGAAATTGAAGTTGAACAAGATAGAAGACTTCATGAGCATAAAGATCAGATTAAATCCAGCATAGAAGTACAATTACAGCAAGAGCACCGTTTACGCCTTGATATACAAAAAGAGAGATTATCACTTGAGTACAATCAAGAATTACAACGAAGGGTTAGAGATATTGAAGCTAATATTGAACATGAAATGGAGACTCGCTTCAAACAAATGGAAGCCTCTGAAATCAATCGCCTTGAAGAAGGACACATCGCTCGTTTGGCAGAAAGAGAAGAACAATTACGACGAGGAATTAGAACTCGTCTTGAGCAACAACTTCGAAGCAGATTAAAGCAAAGAGAAGCTAGACTCAAATCAGAATATGAGCGCCGTAGCCTGCGTTTAGAAGAAGACATCGCTCAACAATTACAAGAGGAATTAGAAGCAAGGCTACGCCAGGAAACAACCGACCTTGAAGAGAATATGCGCGAAGACGTTGAACTTGCAATAGCGAGACGCCGTGATGAGTTACGCGTTGAAATCGCTCGTCAATTAGAGGAGAGGCACTCTGAAAGACTTGGAGAGAGGAAATCACGCCTACGTGAAAAGTACGATATCACCTTCTCTAAGGCAGTTGACGACATATCACGTTCATTGAAGGACGAAGTAGAGTCCGAACTAAACTTACGCATGGAAGATGAATTCAATAATTATCGCAATGCAAGAGAGGCAGAAATACAAAACCGTCTTGCCCGCTTTAGATATGATAGAGAATCAGAATTACGCGATCAATTAGGCGCTCAATATGAAGCCAAGAAGGTTGATTGGTCTGAACGACTTGAGATTGAATTCCAGTCACGCGAAGCCGCAGCGAGAAAGGCAATAATGTCAGAAGTTGATGCAGGTTTGCGTAATGAACGCTTAACCTTTGAGACAGATCTTGATCTGTTAAAGGAAGAAACTTCACTTGAACTTGAAATTGACATGGAAGAAAGACTCAATGAATTCAAGTCTCGCAAAGAAAACGAAGTTGCAACTCAACTTGAAAGACAACTTGACAAGCGTGAAGAGATTATGCGAAATAAGGCTCTAATCGATGTAAGAAAGAGAGAAGCATCTATCAGGGCTGAAATCGAAGCACAACTTGGACTTAAGCGTGCAGAAATTCGCGACCGCCTAAGTGGTTTGACTGAGAAGATGGATGCCTTCAAGGAAATGGCTGAAGAAAAGATGCGTGATGCTGTTACCAATCAAATTCAAGGTGAAATTGATAGAGATCAATCGGTACTTCAAAGTCGAGAACAAGAGTTCAAGGAATTACAGACTCAAGGCAATAAGGCCGACAAGCGCCAAACATGGATGCAAGCAATTTCCGGTCAAGGTACACAAGGGATGCAGGGGACTGGAATGGACCCTTCCGCATTAGGTGCCCGTTCAGGTTCATCTGCAGCTGGTGGAAGAATGCTTGGTGGCATGATGGGCGCGGCTGCACAACAGCAACAACCAAGAATTGGTTTGGCTGGAATGAGGGCTCCAAGAACAAGTGCCAAACCACTATCCGCAGCACTGCCATTGGCTAGGCCGGTAAAATCGCCTCTAATTAATCAACCAGCAGGCGCTAATACCCTCGCTGGTTTGCCAGAGCCAGTACACCAAAAAGTAGTACGCTCTCCTGTGGTTTCAACACCGTTGGTCAAGCCGATTACACAAATAGAACAAACTCCGCCGATTCAACAACCAGTAGCACAACCACTGGTTCAACCATTGGTTCAACCAGTAGTGCAACCAGTAGTGCAACCAGTAGTGCAACCGATTACACCAATTGTTCAAGTGGAAGAGATTACTACAGAAGTAGAAGAGATTACTACAGAAGTGGAAGAGATAACTACAGAAGTAGAAGAAATTACTTCAGTTGAAGTTGAAGATGATATTGCTGATTCTATTGCTGATGATATGATTTCAGAACTCGAAGAAGAATCAAAAACATCACTACTTAGACCAATTAGAGCCACACTTTCACCAGTTGAAAAGAGCAAAAGGGAAACGGCAACATTGACGCCGGTAAGGCAACTATTACAACCGATTAAAAAATCTCGAGGAAGCCCTCCAAAGTCTGGAAAGGGTGAATCTCCTACAGAAGCCCCAAAGAAATCTATGGCAACATTGACTCCAATAAAAACGATGAAACCTGTGAAAACAGGAATAAAAAAGATGCGACCTTCAGAAGATGAAGATAATTGAGTCAATATTCTGATTTAATGGCAATAAAGTGGCACTTTTACCCGTCTGTTTCATATCCACAAAGGTATTGGTGCAGACATGAAGCGCGTAATTTGCCTTATTCTTGCATTCTTGATGCTCCCACTTTCAGGTTTTTTGCTAACTGTTTCTGCTGCAGATACAAGTAATTTGATCGAAGCTGGGTTTACAGATGAATTTGATGAAGAATTAGTACTTTGGCAAAAGATGGATGATGGAACGATATTATCTATTGATACAACAGGAAATCTTAGCGTTAGTAGTTTTTCAAGTGGGTTACACTCACCACAATGGAGTCTAGAATTGAATGTTTCAGTAAACTCAGCAAGGCTTGATGATGCACAGCAATTGGTAGCAGTAGCCCATGATGATGGAGTTTCTGTAGTTCATTTGAGTTTCCAAATAGTCAACCGGAATATTTCTATCTCACGGCCAGTAGATTCAGTTGACTGGGATGATGCTGGTGATTTGTGGCTTGCTCATTATGCAGGACGACGTCGTGCCGAAGAGTATAGTTCTGAAGGACCTACGGGCGTTTGGACAGATACCATAACAACCGGCTTGAGTGCATTCATGGTTTTGGATGATGGTCGAGTAATCACTGGAAGTTATGATACAAAAGTATACGTTAGTGATGAATATGGTGGCGCATTATATTCATTAACAGAATCAAATGCGATCATTAAAGTGTTATTTGAAGATTCAAATGGTGATTTAATCGTAGGAAATGCAAACGGAAACTTGTATAGATATGATACTAATAATTGGAATGTTGAAACACTTACACTTTCGCATGGAAAAGCGATATCCCATATTCAACAATATGATAATTCGACTTACGCCATTGGTTCAAAAAATGGACACCTAAGTCTCGTGGATGTTACAACATTCAGTGAACAAAACACACTTACAGCAGCAGGATATTCAATAGGTTCGGTACAAGATTATACAACGGCAGTATATTTGGCAACAACAACTCCAACAAGTTCGAAAGTTTACCTCTTCGATATCGATTCTGATAGTGATGGTGTGACAGACCGATTAGATGATTTCCCTTCAGACTCCACACAATGGTCTGATGCCGATGGTGATGGATATGGCGACAACCCTCAAGGTTTCAATCCAGATGCATTCCCACAAGATAATACTCAACATACTGATACCGATGGTGATGGATATGGGGATTCACCAATAGGTACTGATGGTGACTTATTCCCGAATAATGCTGACCAATGGCAAGACCGTGATGGAGATGGTTATGGGGACAACATGGCTGGACAAAATGGAGATAAATATCCGGATGAACCAACTCAATGGGCAGATTTTGATATGGATGGATATGGGGATAATCCAGCAGGAGTCACACCAGATTCATGCCCTCAACAAAATGGTTTTTCAATTATTGATAGATTTGGTTGCTTAGATACGGACCAAGATGGTTATTCAAACCCAACATCAGATTGGACAATTTCCAATGGTGCAGATGCTTTACCCAATCAAGGCAGTCAATGGTTTGATGGTGATGGAGATGGTTATGGCGACAATGTCGATGGCTTGAAACCTGATGCGTGTCCTTGGCAAGCAGGAACTTCAGTGAAATCTTGGACTGCCAATGAAAGTTCAAGTGTAGGGTTCACACAAGTTACGTCCTATGGATGTGAAGACCTAGATGGCGATGGTTGGGTTGATTTCTCTGAATCTATGGGCATGGAAACAGATCCAAATGAGCACTACGATGCAGATGGAGATGGTGTTGGGTCTAATTCAGATTATGATGACTCAAAACCATTGATACAAACTGAAAAAGATTACTGCCTTTTGAATTTTGACGACAATAGTGGCCAATGCTTAGGATGGCGTTCTGACGGGTATCAAGAATATTTGTCTCGAGATAAGGAAGTCAATGAAACAGATATGACATTCAGCACATGGAATACAAGTGTGAATGCAGGAACTTTGAACGAGCCTGGCAAGATAGATGGGGGCATATTAGAAGAAGTTGCTACTGTAGGAGGTATTGCATTTATTTCCTTAACAATTGTTATTTTAGTTGCTGCGATGATAATAAAGAAACGTAAGGTCGCTGGTCTAGTAAAGTTGTATGGAGTTCCATATGTGCCTAAGGAATCCTCTGCTAGTTTAGAAGCATTACAAGGTTCAGCAGGTTCATCTGCAATGGGAGGTGTAGAATCTGATTCTGCATGGGATGACAATGTAGAGAGTCTGGATTTCACCTCTGAACATGATGCAGGTGAAGACTCTATTGAATCTGAGAATGTTGAGAATGAACAAATAGATGCAGATTCAATATATGGTGATTCAAGTTCCATTGAGGACATTGCAGGAATGCCACAAACACAAGCTCCTGTTGAGGAAGTAGCCGTAGCAACACCACAACCTAGCCAACCTCCAGCACAGACCGCACCACTGCCAGAAGGTGGACTACCGGCCGGATGGACGATGGAACAATGGCAATGGTACGGCCACGAATGGCTTGCTAAGAATGCTAAGTGATGCTTAACATCAGAATCATTCATCTTTTGATTCTACAATAGAAGCGAGCAATCCACTGATCATTTCTGTGATTGCTGTAACTATCTGTTCGACCATATTTGTTTTGACTTCATTATCTTCAACAACTTCAGGAGTTACAACAGTTTGACAATCCATTACTTCAGTCTCTATTAATTCACCATCTTCAAACAAAGTACCCAATAAGCAGTACTCTCCGCTTTCTAATTCAATCTCATCAGTTACTAACCATGTATCAGTAATTTGTAATCCTGTAGAGTTTTCAATGCCTTCTGAACCAGAAATGATGTCATAGGTATCAGTAGAAACGATCATCCACTCGATTGTGTAATCTTTGGATGAATCAAGATTGGAAGCTGTTAGAGAGAGAAGAGAAGGAGATGTAGTAGTATCTAATTCAACTTCAAGTGTTGGTGGGATGTATGGTTGTTCATCCTCATCACCAGTATCGTTATCTCCTCCAGTGTTGTTATCTTCATCACCAGTATCGTTGTCTCCTCCAGTATTGTTATCATCGCCAGTATCGTTGTCTCCGCCAGTGTTGTTATCATCATCACCAGTATCGTTGTCTCCGCCAGTGTTGTTATCATCATCACCAGTATCGTTATCTCCGCCAGTGTTGTTATCATCATCACCAGTGTCATTGTCGTCCCAATCACCAGTATCTGCACCAGTATCACAGAAACCGACTGTGATACTAGCATATTGGTTTCCTAGACGGGTGCTTTCATCATCCCAGTCATGAAGGATTCTATCCGCTTTACCATCAGCAAATGCACCGGACAAATCGTTTCCAAGTTCAACATTGGTAATTATTTGAGCGAAATATTCTACAGAGTTTTGATCAACTAATGACACTGAATCAATATTGAATCCTACAGCTCCATTTATCTTGTTAGAATCTGAGAATCCATTAATAGTGATGTAATCGCCATTTTGGTTAGGTGTGCCATCAGCATCGCTTAGGAATAGATCATAGTATTCGTTCCATCCACTGAAATCAGGACTGCCCCAATTTCCAGTTTGGAAGCCTGTTATGTCTTGCAAAACAGCATTGCTTGTCATAGAAGATGTCCACAAATTTGTAGTACCAGTTTGTTCCCTGACAGCAACTTCATCGAACATCGAAGGGAATAATTGACCATTAGGGAATAATTCTTCATCACATAAATTATCTCCAGTATCGTTATCTCCACCAGTGTTGTTATCTCCACCAGTATTGTTATCTCCGCCAGTGTTGTTATCTCCACCAGTGTTGTTGTCTCCTAGATCATCTCCAAGTACACATTCATAGACATCACGAATAGAAGTGTAAGAATCAGTATTACCCCTTGTCCAGAAATCTATCTCTTCTTTGAAAGGTCGTAATTCAACAGAGTCTGTATTTGGCCAGAACTTCTGACAGTACTCGAGTTTGCGGTCACCATAATCGCTGGAATAGGAAGCACTTGACCATCCGCCTGATACTCCATCAGAGTCGGTCATCCAAACACCATTTTCATTGTG